>JAUJLZ010000001.1:0-6316 GCA_030447125.1 Acidimicrobiales bacterium | reverse complement strand
ACCCCCCGCCGGGCCGGTCGAGTTGTGCTCAGGAGAAGAGCGGGTCTTGGCCGGGCCGGGGCACGGGCGGGACAGGGCCGGGTCCTTCGAGAACCACCGTGGGCCGGCGTCGGAAGTGCTTGCCCAGCGTCTCCTCCTGGCCCTGGTAGTTGGAGCCGATCTGGTCGCCGTAGAGCTTCTCGGGTGGCGCGACCATGTGCTCGAAGGTGAGCTTGCAGACCCGCTGGCGGTGCTCGATCATGAAGGGCACGTCATGGGCCCGCACCTCCAGGGCGGCGCGCGACCCGTTGAGGGAGCCGCTCGGGTGGTAGCCGAAGCCCGGATCGAAGAACCCGGCGTAGTGTGTCCGGAGCTCGCCGCTGGTCGGGTCGTAGGCGGTCATCTCCGCGGCCAGGTCGGGCGGCACCCGCACGCTCTCCTCAGAGAGCAGCAGGTAGAAGCGCTCGGGGGCCAAGACGATGCGATCGCCTTCCTCCCGCGGGACCGGCTCCCAGAAGTCATCGGGGTCGAATGCGTCCACGCGGTGCATCTCCAGCAACGGGGCGTAGCTCTTGGCCCGGTGCCCCACGCGCCCGTGGTCGTCGCCCCGCAGGTCGAGACCGAGGAAAAGACCGTCGGCGGTGACGAAGTCGGCGTCAGCCACGGGCTCGCCCGAACAGAACAAGAGCGGGCGCTCAGCATGGAGCCGGCGTAGCTCGTCGTCATCAAGCGACGCCTTGCCGCAGACCAGCCGGAGCTGGTTCAGCGCCAGGCGCTCACGGATCCGCACCGTGAACGACAGGGGGACGACCTCGAGGTAGAGCTTGCCCCGGTAGCCCGGGGCGATCTCGTCGAAACGATCGCTCTCGTCGGTGATCACCCGGGTGAAGACGTCGAGGCGCCCTGTGGAGCTCTTGGGGTTGGTGCGACCCCGCACGCCGGCGGGCAGGGCCAGCTCCTCGACGAGGGGGATCAGGTAGGGCCGGTTCGTCTCCAGCACGGCCCCGTCGTCGCGCAGGTCCAGCTCGTCGATGATGAAGTCCTTGAGCCTGTGCTCCACCGGGTTGTGACCGGGCAGGAAGCTGCAGCGGATGCGATAGGCGACCTGGCCCAGGCGCAGGTCGAGGCTGGCGGGCTGGATGCTCGACTCGGGGATCTTGTACTCACCCCCGTCGACCCACCCGGCTGCGACTGCCGCGCGCAGCCGCTGGCTGGGCAGCACCCCGTCGCTCCGTTCCGGTCTGTCCCCGCCGGCTGGGCCCCCCGGTCCGCTCATCGGCGCCGAGCGTAGTCTTGCCCCATGCCGCAGCCCTGGTGCTCAAGAGCACCCGGGTTGGCCGCACTGGTGCTGACTGCCGCTCTGGGCGCAGGCGGCCGCTTCGCACGGCGCGCCGCCCTGCGGGCCGTCGGCGCCGCCGTGGCCACCCGGGCCATCGCCTCCCTGCCCCTGGTGAAGAGCGCCGAGGCCACGACGGCGGCCGCCAGTGCCTACGCCGTGGGCGCAGCCATGGAGCTGCCCTGGTCCGGCCTCGTCTTGGTCGTGGCCCCGGGCCTGGT
The DNA here is from genome assembly GCA_030447125.1 of Acidimicrobiales bacterium. Next base: position 4,780 of record JAUJLZ010000001.1, on the reverse strand, counting down.
CGGGCTGAGCCACGTCCGGGCCGGCCGGGCGCGCATCGATGGGGTCCTTGCCGCCGCTGCCGTGGGGGCCGGCGTGGCCGTGGCCAGCCGCCGGCTGTGGCCGGTCGCACCCCGCACAGCCGCTGACCTGCGCCCGTCCGGCGGCGCTCGCCGCCACGTGGCGACCCCCGACGGCAACACCGTGGCCGTGGTGGTCAACGCCGGCGCCGGCTCCGACGAGAGCGACGGGCCGGCCGAGCACCTCCGCCAGTCCCTGCCCGAGGCTCGCTTGGTCGAGCTGGGCGAGGATGACGACCTGGTGGAGGCCCTCGAACGTGCCGCAGGCGATGCCCGGGTGCTGGGCGCCATGGGGGGTGACGGCACCCTCAACGCCGCCGCCGGCATCGCCCACCGCCAGGGCATCCCCTTGCTGGCCCTGCCCGGCGGCACCCTCAACCACTTCGCCCGGGACGCCGGCCTGGAGTCGGCGGACGACGCCATCGACGCCCTGGGCAAGGGCGAGGTGGTGGCGGTCGACCTGGCTTCCATCGACGGCCAGTGCTTCCTCAACACGGCCAGCTTCGGGGCCTACGTGGAGTTGGTCGACGCCCGGGAGAGGCTCGAGGACCGCATCGGCAAGTGGCCGGCCATGTTCGTCGCCCTGGTCCAGGTCCTGCGTCGCTCGCAACCCACCGAGGTGGAGATCGACGGCCGGCACCGCAAGCTGTGGATGATCTTCGTCGGCAACTGTGCCTACCATCCCCACGGATTCGCCCCCAGCTGGCGGACGAGCCTCGACGACGGCCAACTCGACGTCCGCCTCATCGACGCCTCCATGCCCACCGCTCGCTTCCGCCTCATCCTGGCCGTGTTGACCGGGCGGCTGGGGCGCTGTCGGGTCTATGAGGAGTGGTGCACCCGGTCCCTGCATGTCCGGCGCCTCGACGGTGACCGACGCCTGGCTCGCGACGGGGAGACCTTCGACGGCTCGGCTGAGTTCACCATCGCCAAGTGCGATCAGCCCCTCCTCGTCCACGCCCCTCACCGCTGAGGCTCGGCAGCGCCACCGCGAGTTTCCCCGGTTGTCACCGGGCGGTCGCCGTCCCCACCTCCCCGCCTCCTACACTTTGGCGATGGGCGTCAACGGGCAGCAGATCTGCGACGCGCAGCGCCTGCAGGCGGTCCAGGACTCTCGGCTGCTCGACTCCGAGCCCGAGGATCGCTTCGACCGCCTGGCCGGCCTGGCCGCCCTCTTGTTGGAGGCCCCCTTGGCCTTCGTCACCATCGTCGACCACCGCCGCTCGTGGTTCAAGAGCTGCATCGGCGTCCCCGAAGGGAGCGACCGCGAGGTGCCTGTGGGCAGCTCGTTCTGCCAGTACGTCATCGACTCCAGCCGTCCCCTGATCGTCGACGACGCCCGCCGTGATCCCCGCACCGCCGACAACCCCGCCATCGACGCCATGGGCGTCGCCGCCTGGGCCGGCTTCCCCGTCACCTCGCCCGGCGGGGAGGTGCTGGGCACGCTGTGCGTCGTCGACACGGTGCCCCGGCACTGGACCGATCGCGACGTCACCGTGCTCGAGACCCTCGCCGACGCGGTCACGGCCAACGTCGCCCTGCAGGCGTCCCTGACCGCCGAGCAGGCCGCCCGCCAACGCGCCGAGGCCGCGGCCGACCAGGCGGCCATGGCGGCAGCCGAGTCGGCCGAACTCAGTCGGATGCTCCTGGCGTCGAGCGAACGCTTCGCATCCCTGGCCCACACCCTGCAGCAGAGCCTGCTCCCTCCCCACCTCCCCGAGGTGCCTGGCCTCGAACTGGCGGCCCGTTACCTCCCGGCGGCATCGGGCCAGGAGGTGGTGGGAGATTTCTACGATGTCTTCCAGTCCAGCCGGTCGAGCTGGGGCGTGGTCATGGGTGATGTGAGTGGCAAGGGACCCCAGGCGGCTGCGCTCACCGGTCTGGCCCGCTACACCGTGCGGGCGGCGGCCATGCAGTCGCGCATCCCGAGCCGGGTCCTACGGATGCTCAACGATGCCCTTCTCCAACAGGGCGACGCCGACGACGAACGGTTCCTCACCGTGGCCTACGCCAACGTCCGGCCTCGCCAGAGCGACGGACCCGTGGAGGTCACCCTGTGTTCCGGGGGCCACCTTCCCCCCCTAGTGCACCGGGCGGACGGGGCCGTCGAATTGATCCGCCAACCGGGCACGGCCCTGGGCCTGTTCCCCGAACCCGTCCTGCACGACCGCAAGGTGAGGCTGGCCCCAGGCGATTCCCTGGTCCTCTACACCGACGGCGTCACCGAGGCGCGCCGGGACGACCATGAGTTCGGCGACGATGGGCTGACCGCGGCCGTGGCCGAGACGAGGGGCATGCCCGCGGCTGACAAAGCCAGGCACCTCGAGCAGACCGTCGAGCGGTTCCGCGATGGCCGCCGCCACGACGACACCGCCGTGCTGGTCCTCCAGGTGCCCTGACCTCAGGCCACGGCCCTCCTGGCCACCGCCCGCCACCCGCTCGCCAGGACGTAGCAGGCCAGGGCCACCAACACGATGGCCGAGCCTGGTGCGTAGTCCCGGTAGTGGGCGCCCAACAAGCCGATGATGGCACTGACCCCCCCGATGGCCGAGCCCAGTACCAGCGCTCCTCGGTAGCTCGAAGCCAACTGGGCGGCGGCGGCCACGGGCACGACCATCATGGCCGAGATCAACAGCAGGCCGATCGAGGACATGCCCCCCACCACCACCAGGGCAACCATCAGGGTGAGGGCCAACACCATCCGGTCGGTGGGCACGCCCGCCACTCGGGCCGCCTCCTCGTCAAAAGCCATGGCCACCAACCGGGGGTACAGGGCCACGGTCACCACCACCACAGCTACCGCCAGGGCCACGATGACGCCGACCTCGGGCCAGGTGAGGTTCAAGGGGCTGCCAAAGAGAAAGCCCATCACCCGGCTCTGGCCGGCGTTGGCCCTGCTGGCGAACAGATAGCCCACGGCGATGCCCCCGTAGAAGATGAGGGCGATGGCCAGGTCGCCGGCCAGCCCCGCCCGCCCCATGCGCACCAGCAGCAGGCCGGCTAGGGCGGTGAAGGCGAGCGCCCCGAGGATCGGGTCGGCGCCGACCAGGAAAGCCAAGCCGACACCGGCGAAGGCCACGTGCCCCATGCCGTCGCCGACCAGGGACTGGCCCCGCTGGACGATGAAGCTGCCGACCAGCGGGGCGGCGGCGGCGATGACGGCGCAGGCGACGAACGCCCGCTGCATGAACTCGAACTCGAACGGGTTCAACCCCTCGCCACCTCCCGCCGCGAAGGTCGGCCCTCGGCCACGCGCGTCCGACCACCCTCGACTTCGACCACCCGTTGGGCCAGCCCGGAGAACCCCTCGGGGTCATGGCTGACGTAGACCACCGCCATCCCCTCCACCTCCACCAGGTGCTGCAGCGAGGAGCGCAGCACCGAGCGGGCCTCGGCATCGACGCCGGTGGTGGGCTCGTCGAGCACGAGGAGCTTCGGCGCGGTCACCAACGCCCGGGCGATCAGGGCCCGCTGTTGCTGGCCGCCCGACAGCTCCGACATCCTCGTGCGACGGTTCCCTTCCAGGCCTAGCAGCTCCACCACGTGGTCGATGCGCTCCGCCTCCTCGCGCCGACGCCGACGCAACACGCGGGCACCGGCGGCCAGTCCGGAGACCACCACCTCCTCCACGCTGACCGGCAGTGCCGAGGTGGTCTGCGCCCGCTGGGGGACGTAGCCCACCTGCGACCACGACCGGAACGACGTGATCTCGTGGCCGAACAACCGCACCTGACCCGTGCTGGCCTGGAGCAGCCCCAGGCCCAGCTTCATCAGCGTGGTCTTGCCCGACCCGTTCGGCCCCACCACGGCCACGAACTCGCCCTGGGCCACGCACAGGGACACGTCGGCGAGGATCACCGAGCGGCTGTAGGCGAAGCTCACCCCCTCGAGCTCGAGGGCACAGGCAACGTCGGACCCAGGCACGGTCTCAGCAACCTAGGGCGAGGGCGAACTGCTCGGCCTGCTGGCGGACCAGGTCGATGAAGTCGGCGTCCGCCTGGTCCTCGGTCACGGCATCGAGGGGCGAGATCTCCAACAGCTCCACACCGGCCTCCCGGGCGACGGTCTCGGCCCCTTCCCTGCCCTCGACCGGTTCGGTGAGGACGTGTTCGAAGCCCTCGGCCTCGATCTCGCCCACCAGCTCGGCCAGCTCGCCACTGGATGTGCCGGCCTCGGGGTTGATGCCGGTCACCCCGTGCTGTTCCACCCCGTGGGGCTCGAGCAGGTAGGCGTAAGCCTGGTGGCTGACGATGGCCTCGTCGTGGCGGCACGCCCCCCCCAGCATCTCCCCCAGCTCTGCCCCCAGATCGGAGAACCGGGCCGCCAGCTGCTCGGCATTGGCCCGGTAGGTCTCGTCGTTGGCGGGGTCGGCGGCAGCGAACGCCTCCCCAGTGCGCTTCGCCGCGTCGGCCATGACCGCAGGATCGAACCATATGTGGGGATCGACCGTAGCTTCCTCCTTGCCGGCGTGATCCTCTTCTGCTGCCGCCACTTCGCCTTGGCCGCCGCCGCCGCCACCACCTGCGGACTCCGCGCCCTCTTCCTCACCGGCATGAGCGTCCTCACCCGGTGCCAACAACCGCTCAGCACCGGCGACGTCGGCCAGCGAGACCACCTCGCTCGCGCCTTCGGCGGCGGCGATGGCGTCCTCGACCTGGGGCTGATACCCGATGTCACCCACGAAGAGCACGACCTCGGAGGTCTCGATGGCCTGACGCTGATC
>JAUJLZ010000386.1 GCA_030447125.1 Acidimicrobiales bacterium | reverse complement strand
GCGCCTGTGGCAGCGAAGACACCGGAGGGGTGATCGAACAAGGTGAGCAGTCGAGCGAGGCGTCCCACAACGCGGCCGACGTGGCCTTCGCCCAGATGATGATCCCTCATCACGAGCAAGCCATCGAGATGTCCGAGCTCGCCCTCGAACGAGCCGGGTCGGAGGAGGTCAAGGCGCTAGCAGCCCAGATCAAAGACGCCCAGACGCCGGAGATCGAGACGATGACCGGTTGGCTGGAGGACTGGGGCGAGCCCGTAGAGGGCGGCATGGACATGGGCCAGGGCGGCTCCATGGATGGGATGGGCGGCATGAACGGCATGATGAGCGAGGAGCAGATGGCGTCGCTCGCAGCGGCGTCTGGCGCCGAGTTCGACGAACTGTTCCTCACCCAGATGCGAGAGCACCATGTGGGTGCGGTGATGATGGCCGAGCAGGAGCTGGAGATGGGTGAGTTCCCCGAGGCCCTGGAGCTGGCTCAGACCATCATCGACACCCAGCAGGCCGAGATCCAAGAGATCGACCGGCTGCTCGAGGGATGAGATCGCACTGATGGTGCATGACCGCGACCCTGCTCCTGGGCGCGACGGGAGCAGGGTCGTGATGGTGTTCATCGCCTTGACCGTCGTGATCGCCCTGGGCATGATCGCCCTGCGGCTTCAGGCGCCCGGACACCGCGAGATGGGCGCAGACCCCTCCGAGGAGATGCCCGTCCGATCGCACTGAGCTCTTGCCTACCGCCAAGAGAAAGGCAGCGGGTGCTTGCGAGGCTTCGCTCTGGGGTGACGGCGATGGTGTTGGCCGTCCTCTGCGCGGCGGTGGCCGTGGTGTTGGCGCTCTCCTGGCTCGACCCTGCTCGCGCCGTTCCTGCGCAGGGGGAGGCCCCTGAACCTCGAGGGCCGGTCCCAGCCCTGAGCACCACCCAGGCGGTCCTGTTGGGACTCATCGAAGGAGTCACGGAGTACCTCCCGGTCAGCTCGACGGGCCATCTCGCCGTCGCCCAGCGGGCCATGGACATCGGCCAGGCGCCCGAGGAGCAGGACGCGGCCGACAGCTACGCCATCGCCATCCAGTTCGGCGCCATCCTGGCCGTACTGGGCCTCTACCGGCACCGCTTCGCCGGCATGGTCCGCGGCATCGTCGGGGCCAACACCGAGGGCCGGCGACTCGCCATCTCGGTCGTGGTGGCGTTCGTCCCCTCGGCCCTGGTCGGACTGGTCTTCGAAGACCTGATCAAGGATCGCCTCTTCGGCGCCTGGCCGATCGTGGTGGCCTGGCTCGCCGGTGGGGCAGCCATCCTGGCCATGACGTCGTGGCAGCGCCGCCAGCGACAGACGGGCGGACGGAGCCTGGCCCAGCTCGGCTACGGCGATGCCGCGCTCATCGGTCTGGCCCAGTGCCTGGCGCTTTGGCCAGGGGTCAGTCGCAGCCTGGTCACGATCCTCGCCGCCCTCGCCATCGGCCTGGCCCTGCCCACCGCTGTCGAGTTCAGCTTCCTGCTCGGCTTCGTCACGCTCGGTGCGGCCACCAGCTATGAGACGCTCACCAGCGGTTCCACCATGGTGGAGGCCTTCGGATGGCTCAACCCCCTCGTCGGCGTGGTCGCGGCCTTCGTGTCCGCCTGTGCAGCGATCACCTGGATGGTCGGGTACCTCAACCGCCACAGCTTGGCCGTCTTCGGCTACTACCGTCTCGCCCTCGGGGCAGCCGTCGCCCTCCTCCTGGTGACCGGCACCTTCTAGCTCTTCCGGGTCTCCGCCTGAAGGGCGAGCTGGGCTTCTACATCTCGGTCCTCCTTGACCTCAATGCCAGGTGGCCCAGTCCGCACCGAACGCCACACCGCCGGCGAGGATGACAAACGGAGCGACGGTGGCGACGGTGATCGCTCGACCGCCGCCAAGTCCGAGACGAGCCAGCGACAGGCGGAACCCGAGGGCGGCGATGGCGACCGCGAGCCACCACCCGACCCGGGCTGGCTGGGGCCAGCTGATCGGGAACAACCCCACAGCCCAAGACGGGACCGACGAGTTGGCGGCGCGGCCCGCGACCACCTCGAGGACGACAGCGGTCACCACGAACGCGGCGCAGCCGAACGC
>JAUJLZ010000074.1 GCA_030447125.1 Acidimicrobiales bacterium | reverse complement strand
CTCATCCTTATCAGGGATGCGCTCTAACCGACTGAGCTATAGCCCCCGGGTTTGCTGCTCTGACCTGCGGTTTTGTGGGTACCTGTCTCCGGGAGAGACTAGCACAACGCAGTCAGAGACGATAACCTCAGCCCGTGCACAAGGCCGAGAGGACGCTGGAGACCCCTCGACGGGCCCCCGACGACCTCGGCGAGCTGGCGTCGTCATGGGCACGGAGCCTACGCGCCGCCAATCGCTCGGCGAACACCCGGGAGCAGTACGCCACCTCCGCCCGCCAGCTCGTGGCCTACCTCGAGGCCCAGGGGATGCCCACCACCGCCGGAGCGGTGCACCGGGAGCACGTGGAGGCCTACCTCGCCGACGTGGCCGAGCACTGGGCCCCCTCCACCGTCCAGACCCGGTACAAGGGCTGCCGGCTGTTCTTCGCCTACCTGGCCGAGGAGGGCGAGATCGCCGCCTCTCCCATGGCCAACATGCACCCCCCGACGGTGCCCGAGGTGCCCGTGCCCGTGCTCAGCGAGGACCAGATGCGGGCGCTGCTGGCGACTTGCGCGGGCAAGGGCTTCGACGAGCGCAGGGACAATGCCCTGGTCCGGCTGTTCCTCGACACCGGAGCGCGGCGGGCCGAGGTTGCCAACCTGACCCTCGAGGAGGTCGACCTCGACGACGACGTGATCCTCGTGCTCGGCAAGGGCCGCCGGCCCCGGGCCTGCCCGTTCGGCTCCAAGACCGCGGTCGCCCTCGACCGCTACCTCCGGGAGCGCCGGCGCCACGCGCACGCCTCGCTCCCCTGGTTCTGGCTGGGCAAGAAGGGACGGCTCAGCGACTCGGGCGTCGCCCAGGTGTTCCGTCGTCGAGGCGAGGAAGCGGGGCTCGGTCCCATCCATCCCCACCAGCTCCGGCACAGCTTCGCCCACGCCTGGCTGGCCAGCGGCGGTAACGAGGGCGACCTCATGCGCCTGGCCGGCTGGCGGTCGCGCACGATGCTCAGCCGCTACGCCGCCTCCGCCGCTGACGAGCGAGCCCGCGACGCCCATCGCCGCCTGAGCCCGGGAGATCGGTTCTGATGGCCGGCTCGGGCCTGGAGCCTCTCCTCGAGCAGGAGTGGGCGTGGGCTCGCCTGGACGCATGGTTCCAGGACCGAGCTGAAGCACTGGAACGCACCGACGAGGCCTTGTCGTACGAGGAGCGAGCCAGCGCAGCGGAACGGGCGCGCGCTGACGGGGAACAGTTCACCAAGGTCGAGCTCCGGTGCCGTTGCGGACGGGTGTGGGAGGTCCACCGTCACCGGGAGACGGCTTCGATCGTCGTCGACAAGAGGCAGCGCCTCGGCGTGCAGGTGACGCTCGAGCCGTCAGGTCCCCAAGGAGCGCGCCGCTATCGCTGCCGGTGCGGCTACGAGCGCAAGCTCTCCACCGAGCGCCTCGCCCTTCGATCCCGCTCTGCCTTCGACGAGGGTCGCTCCGCCATCGTCGCCGGCGTCGACCTCTGAGAGGGCTTCCCAAGCGCCATGCTAGTGTGGCGCCAACTAGCGGCTGATCCCTCCCCGGCGTGAGCGTGTAGCGGAGGGTGTGGCCAACCGGAGGGAGAGCGCCACCGGCCAAGCGCTCCAGCGGGCACCACCTAGGCAGTGGGGCCCCTGGAGGACCACGCCTTGGCCGCTGCCAAGACTCTGACACCGTCCGAGCGAACGCTTCGAGCGCGCTCGGCTGCCCTTGCCCTACACGCCGGCGGTGGCACGAACACCACCGCCGCTCGCGCCGCCATGGAGCGGCGCTTCGAGGACGAGGTCGACCCCGACCGGACCCTCCCCGAGGCTGAGCGCGCCCGCCGAGCGGCGCTCGCCCGCCGCCGCTACTACGTCGACCTGGCCTACCGGTCCGCCCGGGCCCGGCGCGCCCGCGCCGAAGCCTCGGGTGGGCGACAACGGGCGACATCGGAGCCCGATACCGCTGGTGGGAGCGGGGACCGTGGGAGCGCTACTCCCACGGCGAGCGCTGGGTCGAACCCGTGACGCGAAGAAGGCGGCCCAGCCAGGCCGCCTCCCTCAATCCGATCCCCTTCCACGAAGATCAACCTGAAGGTTACCCCGAGAGGGTCGCCAACGGGGTTGATCGGCTGGAGGAAACGGCGCTGCGGCCTCCTTGGGCCGCCGAACCCCGAGTCGTCCGCGACGGCGCTGGTCGAGCGTGGCCGATGTCGTCCGACGGCGACTGGTGTGTCGCCTGCGGCCTGCCCACCACCCTCCTGGACGCTCGGGGCCTGCCTCGTTGCTGGTCATGCCAGGAGGTGGCGCAGTGAGCGCCGGGACGAGTCGCTACGGCGATGCCGCCCTGGGCTATGAGCTCGGCAAGGTCGAACGTTGCGTCGAGGGTATCCGCCACCACACCCTCTTCAAGGCTTCGTGCGCCCTCGGTGAGCTTGCTGCCGGCGGAGAACTCGATGAGAGCGAGACTCGAGCAGCGCTCGAGGCGGCCGGGCGCCAGGTAGGCCTGCCAGGCGTCGACGTTCGTAGGCAAGTGGGCCGAGGCCTGGAACGGGGCCGGCGCCATCCCCGCCGGGCACCGGAGCATGGGCCCTGCTTGGTCGACACCGACCGTACGGAAATTCTGGGCCAGCTCGTGGTCTGGTGGCACCGGGCGTCGGCGGCTAAATGGCCGGGACAGGCCGGCTCGACCCGACTCCGAATCGTGGCTGGCCTGTTCTTGTTGGCCACCGGGGCGGGCAAGGTCGATCTCGCCGACAGCTTGCGGCAGGTGTCGGAGGCCACTGGCGTGTCGCACGCCACCATCTGGCGTCATCGCGCTGCCCTGGCTCCATGGGTGCGGGTGGTGAGCAAGGGCCGGCGAAACGGTGGTCGCCACCGCTGGCGGTTGTGTCTCTCTGCCGGTACATCGGCGAGCGCGCAGAATGAAACAAGCCGTCCTACCCGGCAGGGGAACGCCTCCGGCTTGTTTCAAGGTGCGCGCCTGCCAGAACGGCAGTCGTTGAGCAGTCCGGCGCACGACGTCTGGGGCCGCTGGTCGGGTGGCTGGCGGCTGTTCTGCCTCCTCGACGCCGACGACGGCCTCACCACCCGCGACCTGGCCGCCGCCACGGGCTACCACGTCGGCACCATCCGCCGATCCATGAACAAGATGGCCGCCATGGGTCTGGCTGAGCGCGACGGCGATCGCCAGTGGCGCTCGGTGTCCTGCGCTTCCCCGCGGGAGGAGGACGTGAGTGACCTCGCTGCCCGCCGTCGGGCCCTTCACCAGCGTCAGCGGGTGCAGCACCGGCTCTACAAGGCCGCTGCCGCTGCCGCTCGGGAGCACGTTCGTGATTGCAGCACCGCACCGCCTGGGGCAGATCCCGAGACAGGGGAGATCGCCTCTCTCCGTCCCCGGGCCGTGGCGGATTCCTTCGACCCCCGAGGTGACGGCATGGTGACACGCCCTCCCGACACCGGCCCTGACCTGCGCCGTCGTCGACGTCGTCGGACGGGCTATCCCATGGCGTCACCGGCGCGCGATGAGCGCCCGGGCGAGGGAAGCTGGGCGCCATGAGCGGCCAGGTGCTCGACGTCGATCACATGGTCGACCTCGCCGTCGCGCAGATGGGCCGGGAGCTCCTCGACGACCAAGTCGAGCGGGCGCTGCGCTGGGCCAACATCGCCGGCGCACTGGCCGAGGGCTCGAACCACGCAGATCACCAAGGCGGCCAACCATGACCGGCGACCCCCGCCGGCTCGTCACTCCCGAGTCGGTCGAGCTGCTGCGGCGGTCGGCCATGAGCGCCGCCCGGCCTGTCCAACCGGAGGCCCGCGACAAGGAACCCAGCGACGGACTTGATGAGCGCTGGGCCGTCGCCTGGGACGACTACGTCGACGATCTCCGGACCCGCTTCGGGCGTCGGAGCCCGCAGTGGCGGGCAGCGCTAGAGGACCTGCTAGCCGGGGGCAAAGGACCGACGCCCGTCGCTCTGCGGGCCGACCCTGCAGCGTGGAGGGGGATGCTGCGAGAGCTGCGCCGTGACGTCGAGGTCCAGAGGGAAGCTGCGAAGACCCGCCTTCTGCGAGCCCACCACCAGACCTGGTGGCACGACCCCGTCCGGCGCGAGCCCTACAGGAACCGAGTGCTGGCATTCAACCGCCTCGCCTCGATCTTCGGCCAAGCACTGAGCCGTCGGTCTTCCGACGCCGGGTCGCTCTGTCGTAGCGCTGAGAACGAGGCGGTCGAGATCGGACGCAAGAACTTCGCCGAGACGGGAGACATCGAACGGGCCCTGCGCTCGGCGGTCGTCGCGTACAGCCGCTTCCGCATCATCGTGACCGAGGAGCCGACGCCATGAGCGCCGCCGGGCGCCACCTCCGCCGGCCGATTCCGCCCGACGTGGCCGGCGCCTGGCGGGTGCTCCGTGGCGAGCGGGCCGAGGGCCGGCCATGAGGAGGGCGCCGCTCGTGGCGTCCGTGCCCCCCGACGCCGTCGCCCACCTGGTCGAGCTCGTGGTGGCCGAGCGCGCTCGCCTCGACGACGTCGAGCGCTCGTGGCCGGCGGCGCGTACGTGGGTGCTCACCAGGGACAGGGCGCTTGCGCGCTTGGTGGACGAGGCCGCCTTCGGTCTTGAGCGCTCGGCCCGGACGCTCGACGCCCTGATCCAGGCGACGTTCGACGTCCAGTACCTCGAGCTCGTGGCCCACCTCGAGGAGCCCAGTGGCTGACCTCCCCCGCATCCGCCGGCTGGTCGAGGGCACCCTGCCCGCCGGCGCCCAGGGCCCGCCCCTCACCGAGCTCGAGGCCCGCCAGATTGTGCGCCGAGCCTGGCAGCGCCAGTGGTTCGCAGCCCAGCCCCTGCCGCCACCCCTCGACCGGGTGGGCCCCGAGCTCCTCGCTGAGCTACGGGTCCCCTGGCGGCTCTAGGTTCGACCCGATGCCGAGCTGCTCCATCTGCGGACACCCCGACAGGGACGCCATCGAGGCCGGGCTGGTGACCGGGGCCAGCGTGCGCGGGCTGGCGCGGGCGCATCGGGTGAGCTCCTCGGCGTTGCGCCGGCACCGGGATGCTGGCCACTTGCCCAGGACCAAGGTCGACCAGGCCGACTCAGCCAAGACCACGCAGGCGGAGGACCTGCTCCGGCGCGCCGGCGACTACGAGAGGATCGCGGCGTCGATCGTGGCCGGCGCCCTACGGTCCGACGACCCCGACCCGAAGTTGGCGCTCGCTGCCATCGACCGGGCGCTGGCCGCGGTGGTGGCCCAGGGCCGCCTGGTGCCCGGCAAGGCCACCGCCGCCGGCGAGGTGCGGGTGGTGTTCAACGTGCCCCTACCGTCCGAGGTGCCGCCACCGATCATCGACGAGGACGATCTGCCCAGCATGGGCAACGGCACCCGATGACCACGCCCGAGCAGTGGGCCGAGGCCCGAGAGGCCTTCGAGGCGGGCGACAGCGCCCGCAGCATCGCCCGGCGCCTCGGCGTCGACCACTCCACGGTGGTGCGTCGGGCGAAGCGAGGCGGTTGGGCGGTGCGCACCGGCGAGGAGAGTGGGGCGCGCCTGCACCGGCGCGTAGCGGCGCACCCCGACGCCCCGCTCGAGGAGGAGCCGCCGGCCCGCAACGACGTGCGCCACCTGCTCGGCGGTGACAGCGCGCCGGCGCTCGACCTCTCCAACCCTGCCCACCAGCGGGCCGTGCTGGACGCGGCTCTCGGCCGGCGCAGCGGCCAGGCCGCCCTCGACCACGTCGACGCCCTGGCCGCCGACCAACGCGAGGAGCGGGCCGAGCGCCTCGGCTACCGCGGCGGGCTCGGCTGGCTTCGTCGGGCGCGTTTCTGACGGCCGAGGACTGTCGCACCCACGGCATACCCTCGGCGCGATGGGACCCATGGAACCGGACGCCATCCCGGCCGTCGACGGTGACGACGCCGCCCGCCAGCTGCAGGCTGCCCGAGCGGAGACCGTCGTCGTTCTGTCGCCCAACAACATGGTGCGTGGCGTCGACGCCGAACTAGCCGCCATGACCATGGCCAACGGTGGGGTGCGGACCCACGTCGTCGGCTGGCGACGGGCCCGGCCCGAGGAGCGCGTGCCCGGCTGGCAGGGAGCGTGGCAAGGGGAGGAGCTCGACGGCCATGGTGAGCCCTGGTGGTGGCGACAACGGCCCGTAGTGGGGGTGGGCGACCTGGCCCAGCACGGTCGCGACTTCGCCGCGTACGAAGACAGATGGGCCCAGGCCCAGGCCCAGGCCGACGCCGGCCCCCGCTCCGCTGGCTGATCCTCCGTCCCTGATCCGGGCCCGGCCGGAGCTGGGCCCTCGGCGCCATGGGATGAGTCCTCCGGAGGCGAGCCGTCTACCTGCGGTTTCGCAGGCCATGTCACCCCTTCGTCACCGCCGCTGACGGGCGGCCTCGACCAGGTGGAGGACTCAATCGAGGAGGTGCGGCGCTCGGCCGCCGCCCTCGACCGAGCGGACATCGACCTCGACGTGGAGGCGGCCACCGAGGCCGCTCGGGTGGGCGTCTCCGGCGTAGCTCGAGCCGTGGAGGACCTCCACGGCTCGCTGGCCTCGGTCGACGTCGACGTCGCCACCGCCGGAGAGCTACATCGGGGCTCGCCGCCTAGGTCGTCGTCGACTCAAGCCAGGCGGGTCTCTGGCGTAGCGTCTCCCGACGATGAACGCCCTCTACTACGGCGACAACCTCGACGTGCTGCGCCAGCACGTCGCCGACGAGTCGGTCGACCTGGTGTACCTCGACCCGCCGTTCAACTCGAATCGCTCGTACAACGTCCTGTTCAAGAACCGGAGCGGTGAAGAGGCGCAGGCGCAGATCGAAGCGTTCGACGACACCTGGACGTGGAGTCAGCAGAGCGAGGCGACCTACCGGGAGCTGGTCGAAGGCGGTGCCCCGCTACGGGTCGCGGACGCGCTAGAGGCCATGCGCCGGCTCCTCGGGGACAACGACGTGCTCGCCTACCTAGTGATGATGACGGCCCGGCTGGTGGAGCTACATCGGGTGCTGAAGCGTACTGGCTCTCTTTACCTCCATTGTGATCCGACGTCGAGTCACTACCTAAAGGTGTTGCTGGATGCGGTGTTCGGCGCTCAACGGTTCGAAATAGAGATCGTGTGGAAAAGGGCTGGCTCTCATAGCTTGTCAGCGGGCTGGGATCACACGCACGACACGATTTTGGTGTACGGGGCATCGTCGGCCGTGACCTTCAAGCAGCTCTACGAACCTTACTCATCCGAGTACGAGGCCCGCTTTCGGCGTATGGATCCTGACGGACGACGCTGGCAGGACGTCGCCCTCACCGGAGGCGGCTCCAGCCAGTCGGACGTCGCTCGTAGCCAACAACCATGGAGAGGCCACCTGCCACCCTCCGGGCGAAACTGGTCCGCTCCTCGCTTCATCACCGACCATCTTGGGTTGCCTCGGGATATGGACGTTTTGGAGAAATTGGAGGCAATGGACAAGGCGGGCTATATTTATTGGCCGGCCAACGGTGGCTTACCTCGCTTCAAACAGTATTTGGATATGCTTCCCGGTAACCCGGTCGGAGATGTTTGGACTGATATCGCTCCGATAAACGCTCGTGCCGCCGAGCGCCTCGGCTATCCGACGCAGAAGCCGGTCGCACTTCTAGAGCGGATCGTTCGAGCAAGCACTAACGAAGGTGATGTGGTCCTGGACCCGTTCTGCGGCTGCGGTACCACCATCGATGCCGCACAGAAGCTCGGACGCCAGTGGATCGGGATCGACATCACTTACCTAGCCGTAGACCTCATCTCGAAGCGGTTGCGGCACACCTACGGGGACGGCGTTGCTGGCACGTACCGCATCCACGGCATACCCCACGACCTCGACGGGGCCGAGGCTCTGTTCAACGCCAACCCCTTCGACTTCGAGCGATGGGCCGTGTCGCTCGTCGACGGACAGCC
>JAUJLZ010000073.1:3558-7916 GCA_030447125.1 Acidimicrobiales bacterium | reverse complement strand
ACGGGCCGCAGGCGCGCCTGCTCGTGCGCGGTGGCGATGACGTAGAGCGTGTTGTCGCCCGCCAGCCAGCCATCGAGGTCCACATCGCAACCCCGCGCCGCGGCGAGGACGCCCGGGTCCGCCCAGCCGGCGAGGACATTTTCCATCGTGGCCATCACCGACCCGCGCAGCCGGGTCTCCTTGCCCCACAGCGCGCGGGCCGCAGTGAGTGGCGCCAGCGGGTCCTCATCAGTGGAGCGCTTGGCGGCCGCGATCTCCGACCGCCATTCGGCATCGACGACAGCGGTGAGCTGGTCGATGACCCAGCCCGGCCATCGCTCGACTGGCTCGGTGGCAAACTCCGCCTCACCGCCCTGGGCGCGCATCAGGTCGCCGGTCATGGCGACGGTCGCCTGCCACAGCTCCTCCCAGCGGCCGCCGTCGCCCGCCGTACGGTTCGCACCGTCCCGCCCGCTGGCCGTCGCCCTGTCAGCCGCCTGGCGCAGAGCCCGCTCGACCTCGTCCACTTCCTGGGTGTCCACCCAGCGGATGACGTCCGCCAGCCCGTCGCCGCTCACCGCCGCCGCGTAGAGGTACGGGGCGAGGCCCTTGCGCGCCTGGGAGTACCAGTAGTCGCCGTCGCTTACGGAGTCGATGCGAGGCTGGGCCGCCTCCGCCATCCACGCCGCCATCCGCATGGCCCCGTTCCAGGTGCCACACGCGGCCAACGGGGACCATGCCGCCGGCGGGTGGCCCGAGCAGCTCGTGGGGTCGTAGACCCAGACGCGCCCCCGGCGGTGGCGGTGCTTGATCGTCGCCTCGACCAGATCGTTCTTCACCGACGTCGCGATCACCGGGCCTCGCCACTCCAGCAGGGCAGGAATCACAAAGCCCGCCGTCTTGCCGCACCCGGTCGGGCCGACGACGGCCAGGCTGGCCTGCGGTTCGGCGGCGAGGAGCCGGCCCCCGCCGACGCCGAGGGTCAGCCGAGACGCGACCGGCTCCTCGACAGAGAGCCGGTCCAGGTC
The DNA here is from genome assembly GCA_030447125.1 of Acidimicrobiales bacterium. Next base: position 6,909 of record JAUJLZ010000073.1, on the reverse strand, counting down.
GCCGCGGCGGGCGAACCCCGCCTCGCCCCGGACGCCGAGAGGACCGATCCCTGCCTCGCCCACCCGCCGCCACACACGGACCCCGACGAGCCCGACGGCGACGACGCCCGCCACCACCGCGGCCTGGGCGACCCAGTACCAGGCCGCTCCGGGAAGCTGCCCGGCCACGCCGTCCGGCCACGCCGAGGCGGGATTGCCCAGTCGCCCGGGAAGACGGAACAGCGCCCGCACCGCCGCATGCAGCGTCATCCCGTCGAGGTGCCCGCCGGCAGAGAGCATGGCCAGGGCGCCGCCCGCCCATGCGAGGAGAGCGAATCCCATGGCCGGCAGGACCAGCCAGGTAAGAAGGTCGTCGACGACGTCACTGGGCTGAGTCGGCGAGGGTGAAGGGCGTCGGCCGGCGGGCTGCATCACGCAGCCTCCATCCGGGCGTCGGTGTCGCACAGCCCCCGCTCCCCCCGCCCGATGACGTGCTGGACCACGGCGGTGCCGCCCCCGACCTTCCACAAGGCCCGTCCCCGGCACAGCCGCGACACCAGATCCGCCTCGGTGGTGGTCAGACCCAGCAGATCCCGCGCCTCGGCGACCTGGTCGGTCGACTGACGGAAGAGGATCCGGGTCTGCGTGTCGGCCAGCAGACCCATGCTCACCTTGGCCGTCGCCGAGCCGTCGTCGGCTTGCGCCCGCAGGTCCGAGAGCCGGTGGACGATGGCGAGGTTGGCCACGCCGCAGGAACGACCGAGCTTCCAGCACGCCTGCAGGTAGCGGCTGGTCCGCTCGGAGGCGAGCAGGCACCACGCCTCGTCGAGGACCTGCAACCGCGGGGGCCCGTCCGGCCGAGCCAGGACCGATTGCAGCCAGCCGGTGGCGGCGACCATGACCAGGCTCAGCGCCTCGGGCTCGTGGTGGACCGCCGAGAGGTCGAGCACCACGCCGGGCCCCGACCAGTCGAGGCGGACGTTGGTGGGCCCGTCGAACATGCCGCGGAGGGACCGGTCGAGGAGCTTGCCAAGGCCATGCACGGCTGGATTGACGGCGCGGCTCAGTGCGGCGGCGCCCATCCTGGCTCTCGCCGCCATCTCCTCGGTGGGCTCGGCCATCAATCGGGCGAGGTCGACCAGCGTCGCCCGGCCCGGCGCCGTTCTGATGAGATGCGCTACGGCCCATCCCAGGACGGCGTCCTCGATCGGTTTGAGGTCGCGGTGAAGGACCGGCTCCAGGAGGGCGGCGACCATCGCCGTCTGCCGGCGGGCGAGTTCCTCCGCTCCACCGGACGGCGCCGGCCCCGGTTCCAGCGGGTTGATCCGGGAGGTACCGCCGGGGAACAGGCGGATGGTGTCGAGACCGAGAGATGCGGCGATGCCCCCGTACTCTCCCTTGGGGTCGACAATGGCCACCCACCGGCCGAACACCCCGACCGAGCGGTAGATGAAGCACTTGGCGGTGGCCGACTTCCCCACGCCCGGCTCCCCGGCGAGGAGCATGTTGGGGTTGGTGACCAGACCCGCCCGGTACGCCACGAACGGGTCGTAGGCAAAGGCGCCGCCTCCGGTGAGGACGTTGGTGCCGAGGTACACACCAGCGGCGCCGACGCCTCCGTGGCCGACGAAGGGGTAGGCGCTCGCCAGATGGGCGGTCGTGGCCCGGTGCCGGGGCAGGCGCAGGGCGGCGCTCACGACCACCGCCGCCTGGCCAGGCCCCGGCCCAGCGGCAGGGTGCAGAGGAAGGCAACGTCCTGGCGCCCATCGAGGGCCCGGAGCTCCAGGCCGGCCTGCGCCGCTGACTGCTCGTACTCGGCGCACGACCGCTCCAACGACTCCTGATCGCGGCCGGTGACGGTGACGAATCCGGCGAACTCGAGCTCGGCGTAGCCGGATACCAGTTCGGCTTCCCGTTCGAGCACCGCCTCCTGCGCCCGGCGGTGACGAGCACCGATGCGGAACCCGCCCCGCGCCCGCTGCTCCTCGTCGGCGGCGAGCCGGGTGGCGTCGCGGTCGATGCGACGCCGGGAGCGCGACGGCGACACCGGCTCGTAGTGGATGGCGAAGCTGCGAACCCCGCCGGCGTACAGCAGCAATGGCTCCAGCCAGTTGGGGCCGACCTCCAGACGGGGCCACTCCGCCACCCAGTACGTGCGGTGCAGTGACCCGTCCGTGCGAAACGACGACCAACCAGCCTCCGTGGCGAGAGGTCCCAGGTCGTAGCGGACGACCGCTCTGGCGAGAGCCGCCAGAGACCGGCGCCGGATGTCCAACCGCTGGACGACGGTCGGATCACACCGGACCCGGAGCAGCTCTGCCGTGCTCACCAGCGAGAGTGGCGGCTCGACGGTGAGGCCCGCAGATTCGAGTCGGGCGCCGAGGAGGCGCAGGTGCTCGAGGAGCACCTCGACGGCCTGGTCGGTCGCCGGCTTCGCTGCGCTTACACGTTGGCTGAGCCGCCGCACCTCCACGGTCACGGTCAGCAGCAGCGCACGCGACATCGCACCCGGCCCCGCGTCCGAGAGCAGCTCGGCGTACGAGCTGTGCGGCTGGGAGCCCGCCGACCGGGATCCGGCCGCAGCAAGGTGGCGCTCGTGTTCGGTGAGCCCCGAGGGAGCTGCCCACTCCGTCACCCGAACGCCGGCGACGGGCGAGCGCTCGGAGCAGAAGGCCGCCAAGGCGTCCCCCCAGAGGCCGACGAGTCGTTCCTGGTCTCCTCGCTCCAGCAGGGAGAAGTCCCGCCCGCGCACTGGCAGGGACGCCGACACGGTCCGTGCTCGGCGGTCAAGGACCACTCCCACGCCGCCGTCCGCGCGCTGCGGGCACCACGTCGCCGGTCCGCCGTCCAGGAGCGCCAGCCCCTGGAAGATGGGCGGGAGTGTCGGCGCCCGTTCGGCGTCGGCGGGCGTCCCGGTCAGCAGGGGGACCTCAGCCGTCCAACTCCGGCGCCGGCGGACCACCGCCGTGGCGAACCGGGCCACTGCCGGTGCCATCTCGTGTGCCGGCCAGCTTCCCACCGTGGCGAAGGCGAAGGCGATGCCGGCGATGAACGGCGAGAGGACGAGAGGTGCCGGCGCCCCCCGGTCGAGCAACACGCCGGCGACGACGACGCCAGCGGCGATGGAGAGACACTGAGCTCCCGAGAGGCCAAGGAGCCAGCCGGCGCGGTCCAGCGGTGCGAACCGGTAGGTGCGGGAGGATGCCTGGGCGCTCATCGGCCGCTCCCCCGCTCGGGACGGGCGCTACCTCGGAGACGGGCTTCGGAACGCTCCGACCGGTCGCGGTCACCGGCGAGGTTGGAAGCGCGGCCCGCCGAGTTCCCGGCACGGCGAGCAGCGGTGGAGGCCCCGGCGATCGCCGCGGTGGCCGC
>JAUJLZ010000073.1:0-3458 GCA_030447125.1 Acidimicrobiales bacterium | reverse complement strand
AGTTCCCGGCACGGCGAGCAGCGGTGGAGGCCCCGGCGATCGCCGCGGTGGCCGCCCCCGCCGCCGCTCCCGCACCCGTACTGCCCCCACCGGTTCCCTTCGGACCGGCCGCTACCGATGGCCCCGGAGCAGGAGCACCGCCGGCAGCGTCGGAGCCTGCGGTGGCAGAAGGTGCCGGGCGGGAGCCTCCGGACAGGCGAGCGACGGCAGAGTACGTGGCGGCGCTGCTGTGCACCGCTCGAGCCGGCCCGTGAGATACGCCTTGGGCGACGAGCGCCGCTTCCGCCGCAGGGACGAGCTTGAGCACCAGGAACGGGGAGAAGGCGGCCAGGCCAAGGAGGCCGGAGCCGACGAGCAGGGTGCCGAATCCGGCGCTGACGCCCCCGCCGTCGGTCGCTTGGCCGGCACCGGAAAGGGCAGCCACGCCGACCGACAGAGCGACGCAGATGACGAACTTCGACAGGATGACGGCGATGAGAATCTCCACCGTCTTGCGGAGGAACCCGCGCGCTGCTGGCCAGAGCATGGCAGCGAAACCGAGGGGGCTCACCGCCACCAGCAGGTAGACGAGCGAGGAGCGGATGATGAGCTCCACCCAGAGGAGCAAGCCGGCGAGGACAGCGATCAATCCGACGACTACGGCGGCGAAGCCCATGGTCAGTCCCGAGGCGGCGAGCCCGAACCCCGACAAGAAGTGCAGCGCCTGGTCGCCCGTGGTGTCGAGGACGGCTGCCGACAGGGCATCGGTGAGATCGAGGAGCCGGGCGACCACCGCGGTGGTGAGGACCATGCCCGCCACGGCGAGCGGCAGCTTGCCCACGACCTGGCGCACCATCATGCCGATGTCGCCGTGAAGCAGGCCCTGCAGCATCCCGAGGAACGCGAATGCCAGAAGCAGGACCGCCGCCAGGTTTCGCACGGTGGCGAAGGGCGATCCCGCGCCGGCGAACCAGTCGGCTTGCACCTCCGGGCGGGCCGACGTCTGGAGGAACTCCAGAGCTCCCTCCACGAAGAAGGCCGCCGCGTCGAGGACCCACTTGGCGATGCCCTCGGCGACCTTCTCGAAGCCCCATCCGGCGACGCCACCCACCGCGTCGCGCACGATCCCGCTCCCGGGCACGTCGGCACGGGCGGCAGGCGCCGAGGCCAGAGCGCCAGCACCGGCGGCCGCGATCGCGAGGCTCGCCCGCCACAGCAGCGGCCCGCCCCTCACGACGCTGTCCCGAGGTCGACGAAGCCGTCGAGAGCGGCGATCAGCTGGCTCGCCGTGGCCGGAGCGGTGCTGTCGTTGAGGATCGGTGCCGGGCCCGGGACGATCGTTCGAGCCCAGATCCGCCAGTCGTCGCGCTCCCACACGAGGTCGAACGTGGAGACGGTCCACTCGGCTTGAGGCGGCGCCACGCCCTCCCGGGCCAGGACCCCGACCCGCCACACCGCCACCCGGGCACGGTCAGGTGTGAACGCCTCCAACCGGTGGGCGACCACGCCCTGGCGGAACACGATCGGCCCGGTGCCGCCCCGGAGTGTCTCTCGGGCGGCACGGAGCTTGGCGAGCGTTTCCTCGGCGAGGAGGTCGGCGGAGGCGGCGGCCGCCATCTGTCGGACCGCCTCCTCCGCAGCCAGGGCGTCCATGTCGAGCAGCGCCTGTCCGGTGCAGACGTAGCCGGTGGCAGCAGCGATCGCGCCTTGCCGGTCCCTCGAGAAGCCGGAGGGGATGCCGCCCTCGACCAGGCGGGGCCCCGGTCCGGCGTCGCCGCCGGAGGCTTGAGCAGCGACTGGCTGGGCCCTGGGTCCGGCGTCGCCGCCAGTCGGTTTCCAGCCCAGGGCGGCGGCGGCCATGCCAAGGGCGAACGACGCCGCAGCGATGCCGGCCAGTGTCGGGCGGCTGGACGGAGAGGCGAGCTCGTTCACGCGCTGGCCGCCCGGAAGAGCATGTTGATGATCGTCGGAGCCAACCCGGCCAGGCACGCCCCGATGACGCCGGCAAGGGCGAGCTGCTTTCCCCGGTAGCCACCGGCGTAGTTGCCGGAGTGCTGGGCCAGTCCATAGATGGCTGCCCCGGCGAGCACGCTCCCGAGGGAGCCCCACAGCGCGAGTTGCGCCAGCCAGTTCAGCATCTGCTGGATCAGTGCGGCACCGGGCATGCCCTCCGTCGTCGGTGCAACGTTGACGTCGGCGACGAGCTGGCCGAGGGCTCCGAACAAGATCACCTCCGGGTGTGCAGTGGCGGCGGATCCGCCGTGCACCCGCATCTACGTGCTTTTCCAGCCGGCGTTCGCGACGGGTTTTTGAGAAAGCCGTCGCGAAGCCCGAGATGCGACGCACGTAGGACAACCGTGATCCGGGGACTCTTGGCCGCAACCGCGCTGGTGCTGACCTCACCTGTGGCGCTGGTCGCGGTGATGGCCGGACCGATGGACGAGGGCGGTTCGCCGACCGCCCTCGCCGTCCAAGAGGTGCCGGCGGACCTGCTGCCGGTCTACCGGAGCGCCGCTCTCACCTGCCCCGGCCTTCCCTGGCAGGTCCTCGCCGGCATCGGGTGGGTCGAGTCACGGCACGGACAGGGGCGGGTCGACCCCCTCACCGGAAGTGTTGATCCGCCCATCCTCGGCCCGCCGATCGACGGGCGACCGGGCTTCGCCCTGATCCGTGACCCCTCACAACCGGACGGCTACGCCCGCGCACTCGGACCCATGCAGTTCCTCAGCACCACGTGGTCTCGTTGGGCGACGCTGGCTCCGGACCGCCCGCCAGGCGCCCGGCCGGACGTGCACAACGCCTGGGACGCCATCTTCACCGCCGCCCGCTACCTCTGCCAGGGCCGGGACCACCTGGAGGACCTGCACGCGGCAGTCCTCTCCTACAACCGCAGCCGGGCCTACCTCGAAGACGTCCTGGCCAAGGCGGAGGCGTACGGCATGGGCTCCGGTCCGAGTCCCTCACCGGAACTGGTGACGGCGCACGGTGACGGTGTCGTGGCGGCAGCGATGACCCAACTCGGAGTCCCCTACGTCTGGGGCGGCTCCTCACCGGGGGAAGGGTTCGACTGCTCCGGACTCGTCCAGTGGGCCTACGCCAAGATCGGCGTGGCGCTTCCCCGGACAACGGCGCAGCAGGTGCTGGAAGGTGTGCCGGTCTCGGTCGATGATCTCCGAGCGGGAGATCTCATCTTCTCTCGTAGCGTCCGTGGCGGCCGAACGGTCGACCTCGGCCACGTGGGGATCTACGCCGGCGGAGGGCAGATGGTGGTGGCGCCACGCACGGGTGACGTCGTCTCGTTGCGCCCGGTCAACCCCGCCTCGATTCAAGCCATCCGACGCGTGCTTGGATAGGCGCGGCGTCCCTTCAGCGTCGTCGTCCAGCGATAGCGATGCCGCCTCTGACCTTCCCCCGCCCGGACGGATACCTACTGTGAGGGGACGCGGAGTCCCTTCAGGAGGGAGTCCACATGCCACGTC
>JAUJLZ010000385.1 GCA_030447125.1 Acidimicrobiales bacterium | reverse complement strand
GCCGTGCCGGTGATCTCCCGGACGCTGGTCACCCGCCGGGTGCCGCCGATCCAGGCCAGGTGCACGATGAGGTGCACGGCGTTGCCCACCAGCAGGTTGGTGACCTCGGGATCGAGGCGCTCCCTGGTCATGGCCGCGTACATGGCGAGCCGGCTGAACACGCCCTTGGAGGAGTCGGCGTGGATGGAACACATCGACCCGTCGTTGCCCTGGCTCATGGCCAGCAGCATCGGAAGCACCTCGGCGCCTCGCACCTCTCCCACGATCACCCGGTCGGGGTCCATCCGCAGTGCCGCCCGGACGCCGTCGGCCAGGCTGAACGCTCCCACCCCCTCGGTGTTGGCCTCCCGCGCCTCGATCGTCTCGTGGTCGGGGTGCAACTCGCAGAAGTGCTCGAGGCCGATCTCGAGGGAGTCCTCGATGGTGATGAGGCGCTCGTTGGGGGGGATCTCGTTGATGAGGCAGCGCAGCGTCGTGGTCTTGCCGGTGCCCGTACCGCCCGCCACGATGATGTTGCGCTTGGCCCGGACGGCAGCCACCAAGAAGGCGCCGAGGCCGTCTGCCATCAGCCCCCGCTCCACCAGTTGCGCCACCCGGTGGATGGCGAAGTCGTGGCGGCGGATGGTGACGGTCGGCCGGCCGGTGACGGACATGAGGGCGTGCAGCCGGTCCCCGTTGGGGAGGCGCAGGTTGAGCTCGGGATGGGCGCTGTCCCAGCGCCGCTCGCTGCGCCCGACTCGCCGTGCCGCGGTGGCGATCAGCTCGACCAGCTCCTCTGGCGTGTCGGCGATGGCCGGCCCTCGCACCTTGCGGCCGTCGCGCAGCAGCAGCCAGGTGCGAGCGGCTCCGGGGATGTGGATGTCGCGGATCTCAGGATCGTCGATCAGCGGTTGCAGCCGGCCGAGGCCGTGAAGGCGATCGAACACGGCGGCGGCCAAAGCCTGCTCCACGGCCTCGTCGAGCGGAGGACGGCCCCCGGCCAGCGCCTGTCCGGCCAGGCGGTCGAGCTCGTCGGCGATGAGCTTGTGGGACAGCGCCCGCTCGTCTTCGGCACCGAGGCGCCCGCGCTTCGCTTCCTCGTCGGCGGCGTGGCGCTGGGTCAGCGCCTCGCCGACGGCGGCATGGACATGGTGCACCAGCCCGGCGGGCACCCCCTCGGCCTCAGTGCTGGCCTCCCAGCGGGCGTGGCGATCCAGGACCGTCATGTGCCTACCTCCAAGCGCTGGCGGGATCGACGGTGCGGGGCGGTGCTCGCTCCGGGGGCGTTGGCCAGCGCCGTGGCCAGCGTGCGGACAGAACGCAGGAGGGCAGAACGGCTGAGCGCCTCGGCGCTGCCGCCCTCGGCGAGGGCCCGGGCGCTGCGGGGGTCATCGGCGATGGTGCCCAGCACCGGACAGCGGAGCTGGGCTTCGACATCCCTCGCCGTGTAGCTGCCCGAGCCCGCCAGCACCAGGCCGGCGGTCGGGCCCATCGCGGCCACCCGCTCGGCCGCGCCGACGAGCTCCTCGACTCTCGGCCGGGAGACGATCACCGTCACCGACGCCGTTTCCACCAGGCACTGCGCAGGCGACGAGGGTCCCAGGCGCCCGGCGTCGACAACGACGTCGAGCCCGTTGGTCCGGGCCAGGAGGCCGGCCAGGCGCTGCCCGGCGGTGCGTAGCAGATGGGTGGCTCGATCCGGCGACTCCGGGGCCACCACGACGGGGAGGCCGCCGGGCAGGCGCTGGGCGTGGTCAAGAATCGTGTCCCCGGTTACTTGGCGGGACGCCGCCAGGGTGAGCAGGCCGGGCTCTCGGCCTAACCCGTAGCGAAGGGCCAGCACCCCGCCGTCGGCGTCGGCCTCCACGAGGACGGCGCGCTCGAGTGAGCCGGCCAGTGCCAGGGCCAGGGTGGTGGCCCCCGACGAGCGCACCGAGCCGACGACGATCATGCTCACCGCCCCACCAGCACCAGCCGGACGGGGCCGTTCTCCGCGGCTGCGGCCACCCGATTGGCGTCGGTCTCGGGCAGCTTCACGGAGACGAACTTCCGGCCTTCGGCTCTCAGGTCCTCGACGGCGTAGACGGTGGCCCCCGAGGCCAGGACCGGAATTGCCCGGCCGT
>JAUJLZ010000384.1 GCA_030447125.1 Acidimicrobiales bacterium | reverse complement strand
CTGGCCATGTTCAGCGCCTACCCGAGATCGTGCGGTCACCAACATTCCTCTTTGGCTCAACCGGGGGGCCGGTGTTCACCTTCGGCAGTGGAGCCAGCAACGAGGTTGTATCGGATCCCCAGCAGTCGAGGACCTGACGGGCGAAGCGGTCTTCGACGGCGATGAGGGCCCGGGCCCCGAAGACGATGTCGGCGGCGAGGGCTGGTTCGGCGTCGGCCAAGCCCCCGGCCAGACGCCGGCAGGCCACGACCTCGTGCACGGCGTCGGCTGCAACATGGACTTCGTAGAAGCGCCGACCCCGGGCACTCACGCCCGGACGGGCCAAGGCAGCGGCGTAACGACCCATGGGCACGACCGAGGTCATCTCGAACGCCGCCAGATGGCCAACGAGAGCCCCCCGCAACCGGCGATGCAGACCGAACAGCGATATCACGTTGGTCGTGGAGAGGGTGGTTCCGGGCAGCAGGTCGAGGTATGCCCCATAGCTGGTGTCGAGCCCGAGTGCGTCCATCGTGTCGGCCCACAGTTCGGCGTGGGAGGCACCTTCGACTCCGCTGCCGTACTCGTCGAACTGGATCTCCACCATCGCCGACTTGGCTCGCCCTGACAGACGGGGGATGCCCCAGCTGTGGGGGTCGGCCTCCTTCAACTGATAGGCCGAGCGGTGGACAGCCAGCTCTCGCAGCTGGTCGATGCTGGCCCGGTCCTGGGCGTAGCCGGACAGAGAGGGGCCACGGTGATCGGCGATGGCCCGGTGCAGGCCAGCCTCAACATCGCCGAACGGCCCACTCGAGCCGACGACCTCTCGGAGCCGTCGCTCGAAGGCCTCCTCGAGTCCACGACGAAAGCCCAGGAGGGAAGGCTCCCACTCCCAGGATTCGGCGACACCCGCCATCGAGCGGTAGTGCAACTCATAGCAGCAATACAGCGCGAGCTGGCTGTCGTCACCGTCGAGCGGGTCATCCTCGGCCGTCGGGGCAGCCGACAACGCGTGGGGAGGACGAACCAGATGGTCGAGCAGGTAGTCGGTGACCGGCCCCCGGGGGCAGGGGAGTACGGCACTGGGCCCGGCGGACGTCCTCCTATGGCGGTCTTCTTCGCTGGTCACTGGCCTCCGTCTTTTCCCGACCCGGGGATCGCCATGGACCACCTCAGGCGGGAAGCCGGCGCAGGTGGCGCATCGGCGTGGCGGCCCGGGACAAGACCGTACCGCGGTAGCGGATCCCCCCGATCGCCAGATGGCTGGCCACCGCCAACCACGAGGTGACCGACCGCTCGGCCAGCCACAACGGCGCCCACAGGGCGGCGGTGGTGGGGAACACCTTCTGGCCCCCGCCTCGCCGCCGGCCCACCTCGGCGCTCGCCATGGCAAGCACGGCCAGCGGAGCCACCATCCGGCCTCGGGTCGCCGTGATCAGGGGGGCGAGGGCCAAGAACCCGGCCAGCCGCCACGGTCGGGCCAGCTCGTCGTAGGCCTGGCGTACCCGCTGGTCGAGGAACTGGCGGGTTGATGGTGGAAGACGGCGAACCAGCATGTCGAGCGCCACGTTCTCCCGGCCACCGGCCGCCTTGATGGTGCGAACCAGCTCCAGGTTCTCGAACAAGACGTCACCGGCATAACCACCAGCATCCAGTATCGCCGTCCGGCGGACGACCAAGGTTCCCGGCCAGTCGCCGCCTGCCGTCCGGTTGAGCAGGATGCGTCCGGTGTCCCAACGCGCGTGCCAGGGTTGCGGGCAGAACCAGTTCTGAGGGCGCAGGACCTCGCATTGGCCGAGGCGCTCCAACGCCTCGGCCAGCTGCTCGCGCGTCCAGCGGACGTCGTCGTCGGCCAACACCACTGCCTCGTAGGCGGCCTCCCGCACTCCGCTCAGCACGCCACCGACCTTGCCCATGGGCGTGACGTCGGCAGCATCGAGCAGGATGTGCCGTAGACCTTGGGTCCCTTCCCATGCTTCGGCATGTTGCTCTGCCACCGCCGGCGGTGACCCGTCGACCACCACCACCTCGCCCACCTCAGGGAAGTCGGCAAGCGCCTGGAAGTACCCGCTGAGATCGAGCCTCGGCGAGCTCGACCGGAGGGGAACGACATAGCTGACCACCCGCCGTTCCT
>JAUJLZ010000383.1 GCA_030447125.1 Acidimicrobiales bacterium | reverse complement strand
GAGCAGCAGGAGGGGCACGATGCCGCCGGCGACCGCCGGCCCCCGCTGGTCACCAAACGCACGCTGGTGGGCATCGGCATCTTCGTGCTCGTCCTGGCCTACTTCCTCACCCAGTCTCGCCTGCCCGCCACCCTTCGCAAGTTCGAGGTGGTGGAACGGGCAGCGACGGCTCGGGGAACCTCCGCCTTCGGCGAGGTGCTCGATCCCAACGCCTACGCCGCCCCGCTGCGATGGGTCGCCTACGGCGTCAACCTGTGGGACGCCAACGCCACCGGGATGTTCTTCGCCATGCTGCTGGGCGGCGCCGCCGTGGCCGCTTTCGCCCCCGGCGCCCGCATGCGCCGGCTGCTGACCCGCAAGGGGGCGGTGGGTGCCGGCGTGGGCGGGGCCATGGGGCTGCCCCTGTTCTTGTGCAGTGCCTGTTCGGCCCCGGTCTCGATGGGGTTCTACCGCAACGGAGCGGCGGTGGAGACCTCGCTCGGGATGATCCTCGGCTCGGCGCTGTTCAACCCCGTCGCTGTGGTGGCGATCTTCTTGCTCTTCCCGCTGCCCATGGCCCTGGCCCGGGTGGCCTTCGGGCTCGCCGCCATCTTCGGCCTGGCCCCTCTGGCGGCACGGGCACCGGGGAGGGTGCTCGACCCGGTCGTCCTCCCCGAGGTGTGCCCGGTGCCGGCGCCTGAGGCCGAGCGCCCGCCGGCAGGTGACGACGAGGGCTGGGGACGAGCGCTCCGCCACGGCGTGGCCCAGTGGCTGCGCAACAGCACGGAGGTCGCCTTCCGCTTGGCCCCGCCCATGCTGATCGCCACCTTCGTGGTCGGCATCGTCTTCACCCTGGTGCCCCCCCAGCAGCTCTCCGACCGGCTCGGCTCCGGCATCGCCGCCGTGGTGATCGTCGCCGCCGTGGGCACCCTCCTGCAGCTGCCCACGCTGTTCGAGATCCCCCTCGTCCTCGGCGTGCTGGCCTTGGGCCTGGGGCCCGGCCCCGCCGCCGCCCTGCTGGTCACCGCCCCCTCGGCCGGCGTCGTCACCTTGGCCATCACGCGGTCCGACCTCGGATGGCGGGCCCCGTCGCTGCTGCTGGCCGGGACCTTCGTCGGTGGCGTCGTCGCCGGGGTGGTGGTGGGAGCACTGTGATCACCGCGCACGCCCGTCGGCTCGTCGGGGCCGTCATCCTCGTGGCGATGTGGGTGAGCTCCTCCTACAGCGCCAACTCCTTCGGCCTTCGCGACAGCTTCTCGCCGCCTGCCACCCGGAGCCCCAGCCTCTCACCGGCGCAACCGGGCGGCGACGAGAGCCCTTCGGCTGCGCCCGCCGCTCCTCGGCCAGCCGGTCCTCGCTCTCAGCCCTACTGGCAGCCGGTCATCGCCCCCGACGGGGCAGGGCCGTCGACCACCGAGACCTTCGACATCGCCGACTACGCCCTCCAGTGGCGGGTCACCTGGCGCTGCGAGGAGGGGGCCTTCACCCTGGCCCCCACCCGGCCGTCGGGTGAGGCGCTGCGACGGGAGCTGGCCGACGGCGAGACCTGCCCCAACAGTGGCGAGGGGTACTCGGTGCAGACCGGTCCCTTCGCCTTAGGGGTCGAGACGTCGGGGCCGTGGGCGCTCGAGGTCGAGCAGCAGGTCGACGTCCCCCTGATCGAGCCGCTGACGGCGGCCATGGCCGCTCCCGAAGCGACTGTGGTGGCCGAGGGCAGCTTCTACGACGTCGACCGTGAGGGAACCGGCACAGTGCGGATCTACCAGCTGGCCGACGGGAGCCGGGTGCTGCGCCTCGACGACTTCTTCGTCAGCATCAACTCCGACCTCGAGATCCGCCTCAGCGAGCTGGCGAGGCCAACCAGCACCCCCGAGGTGGCCGGCGCCCCCTTCGTCGACCTCGTGTTCCTGGAGGCCACCACCGGCTCGATGAACTACGCCATCCCCGACGACCTCGACCTCAGCCGGTTCAACTCCGTCGTCATCTGGTGCGAGATCACCGCCAACGCCTACAGCGCCGCCTCGTTGGCCCCTCCGGCCGGATGACGATGGTTCATCCGCGCCGGCACACGTCGCGCACCTTGTAGAACAGCGGCTTGGGGTTCCACCGGCCATCGCTACCGACCTTGTAGAGGG
>JAUJLZ010000382.1 GCA_030447125.1 Acidimicrobiales bacterium | reverse complement strand
GAGTGACCTCGCCAGTGCCCTGGACCTCCCAGCACACACCCGGCCTGATCTCGATGCGCTCGGGATCGACCGCAACCTGGTGCAGCGGATGTAGGCCGAGTGGCAGGCGGGGCGTCGAAGAGTGCACTGGAGGGGAGCTACTTCGACAAGGGCGAGAGCCACGGCAAGCTCTTCACCGCCCTGGTGAAGCAGGAAATGGGCATCGACACCGAGCGGGCCAGCCGCCAGCGTGAGGAGCTCCAGTGTCTGGGCGAGGAGAACGCCCGCCTGCGGGCCGAGAACGAGACCCTTCGGCGCCGCTCGCCGGGTCGGAAAGACGGGGACTGATGAGTGTCGCGATCACGGAGCAGGAGCGACAGTGGCGCCGGCGAAAGTTCGCCGCCGTGGTGGCCGGCCAGGCGGCCGACCAGGCCCGCATGGCCCACCTGGCCACCGTCGACGCAGCGCGGGCCGAGCGGCGCGGGGAGCTGCTGGCGATCGTCGACCAGTTCGTCGCTGGCGGCGAGCCCGAGGCGTTCCGAACGGCCGTGGACCGCTGGTCCCGCCAGCCGGGGTACGACGCGTTCGGCGGGTTTAACGGGCAGATGTTCCTCAACCAGGTCATCAACGCCGGAGATCCGGAGGCGGCCGCGGTCGTGCTGCGCCAGGTCCTGCCCGTGCCGGCCGACGAGGAGGCGGCCCGGGGCGCCGTCGACCGCCTGGTGGCCTACGTCGAGTCGGTCAAGAAGGGTGCCAACCCCGCTCCGGCCCGGGTGCCGTTCCTGCTTTCATTCTTCTGGGGTGTCGTCGACCACATGCACTGGCCGATCGCCTGGACTAGCGGGGCGACCATCCTGCGTCGCACCGGCTGGCTGCCGTCGTCGGACACGCATGCCGACACCTACCTCGACTACCGCTCCATCGTGGTCGACCTGGGCGACCCCGCTGCTGTGGAGCACGCGCTGTTCTGGTGGGAGCGCAACCCATGGGTGGGCCTCGATCCCGGCCTGCTGGAGCGGGTACGCCGCCTGGTGGCCATCGACGGGCGGCGGGAGGAAGGGGTCTACGCCACGCCCGACGAGGAGGCGGAGGCCGCCACCTGCGTGCGGGCCGTGGTCGGTGACCTGAGCTTGCTCGGCGGCTTCGTCGAGGAGCGCATCTTGCGGGCCTTCGACCGCACGGTCCGCCCCAACGTCGCGCCGCTGGCGATCGCTCCGGGTCGCTACCGGATCGACGGGTGGGTGCAGTGGACCGCCAAGGGTATTTCGGCCAAACCGTCGCTGCTCGTGTGGGCCACCGAGCAGGGGGTGGTCGCCGGCCTCAACCCAGGCTTCGCCCGAACGGGGTTCTACGAGGAGGCGGGGACTGCCCTCGCTCCGATGATCCCCGCCGGGCTGGCCGCCTACGGACAGCGCTCCGGCACCACTGAGCGGGTGACCACGGAGCCCGTCGACCTCCCGGGCGGCAACTTCATGATCGGCCGCTGGTTCGACGACGCTCAGGCGCTCGGGGCGCCGGGCTTGGCCGACGAGATCGTGACCCTGGCGTCACGGCTCCAGCCCCTGCTGGACCGGCTGGCCCAGCTGTCGGACACCCCGGCCACGCCGGGCGACGACACGACGACCGGCGATGACCTGTCGCCCCTGGTGCAGGAGTTCGTGCGCGAGACCGGGTATCCGGCCGAGGCCGATCTGACGCAGAAGGCCGAGCGCCAGAAGATGGCGGACACGCTGGCCCACGCCGAGCTTTTGGTGGCCGACATCGCCGATGTCCGACGGATCTGGAACACCAACGCCTACGGCCGGCCCGGCCCCCAGTCGCGCCTGAACGCCTATCTTAAGGACGCCGAGCCGGCGGCCGTCGACGAGGCGCTCCGCCGCTTCGACGACCTGCTGTGGGGCGCTGGGTCCGACGTGGAGCGCATCGACGCTGCGCTCGATCCGGATCGCCGGGGCGTGCCGGGCCTCGGCGAGTCGGGGATCATGAAGCTGCTGGCCGTCGCTCATCCCGACCGGTACCTCCCCGTGTTCCCCTACGGCGGTGACATGGGGAAGAAGCGCATGCTCGAGCTGCTCGGCCTGCCCCTCCCCGATCCGGCACAGCCAAAGGGCGAGATCCAGGTCGAGGCCAACGACC
>JAUJLZ010000072.1 GCA_030447125.1 Acidimicrobiales bacterium | reverse complement strand
CCGGTAGGCCAGCTCGTTGCTGCGGGTCGACGCGTTGCGGCGCAGCTCCCGTGAGCTCGTCGACGGCGAACGCCCGATGCGGCGAGCGATCTCCCGGACACCGAGCTGCTGTGCGTGCAGGATCGCGATCTCCTCTCGCTCGGCAAAGGACAGGTAACGGCCCGACACCAGGACCAACGTGAGCGACGGCATCCCGCCAGCCTCCCGGAACCACCTGGTCCCGACCGCGGATGCCACGCCGGCCTCGACAGCCGCGTGTTGGGTCGACAACCCGCGGCCGATCGCCTCCCAGAACCGGACACGGTCCTCGCGCCGAACCCGGCGACGGCCGACCCGGCGACCAGATCTTGCCGCGCATCGCACGGACCGCCTGCTGGCGCTGGTGCTTGTTGGTCATCTCGAACCACCTCCGTCTCGAGGTGTTGCGATCGGGACGCCCGGGGGCGAAGCGGCGACCGATCAGGTCCGGCAGCGGCGGGGCGTCCTCAGCCGGGATGGTGGTGCGGACCTTGGCCGGGTTGTGTACACCCACGATGCCGTGCACCCGCATGAGCCGCTCCACCCGCTTGTGGTTAGTCGACCAGCCTCGCCAGGCCAGCTCCTCGGTGATACGGGTTCGCCGTAGGTGCCGTCGCACTCACCGTAGATGGCACGGATCTGGCCGACCAGCTCGGACTCGGCCCGCTCGACGGCGCTGGGCCCAGCGGCCTCGGCCATGCGCCAGTCGCAGAAGGCTTGGCGGCTGACCTCGGCCACCTTGTAGGCCATGGTGATCGGGAAGCCCTCGGCCTTCCGGGCAGCGACCCAGCGATAGCGGGTCACTGTCCCGACTCCTTCACCCAGAAGGCCGTCCCTCGTTTGAGCAGATCTCGTTCCGTCCGCAGGCGAGCGTTCTCCCGACGCAAATGGGCCAGCTCGGCTCGCTCTGACGTGGTCATCCCGGCGCGCTCGCCCCGGTCGATGCGAGCCTGGCGCACCCAGTTCCCCAACGTGCCCTCGACGACGCCGAGCCGCTCACCGACATCGACGATCTTGTTGCCATCGTCGAGCACCATCGCCACGGCGTCACGTTTGAACTCGTCGGTGAACGAGCGCCGGGTTCTCGGCCGCTGCTCCTCCATAACTGACATGGTTACCTCCTACTCGAGGTGACCGGTCAGGTCGGGGACCCTCATCGACCCAACCGCAGGCGGAGATGTCATCGAGGAAGAGCGTGTCCGACGACAGGTGCACCTAGCGAGCTGTGGTTTCAGAAGATGCGTGGCCCATCAACGCTCGCAGGGCGAGCAAATCGATCCCCGCGGCGGCCAACTCGGCTCCATAGGTGTGGCGAAGCCGTTGTGGTCGCACCCTGGTCGCTCCCGAGCGGGCCCGTTGTGTCCGGAACACCTTCCGCAACCCCGCCTCGGTCAGCGGGTGGCCGCGTGTTGGCCCTCGCGGCACGACGAAGCACTCCGACGTGCGACAACCCACGGGTCGCTCCGAGCGCAGGTAGACAGCGCACTCGGTGAAGAACAAGTCGTCGATCGGCACGACCCGTTCCTTGTCGTCCTTGCCCACGACCCGGAGCCGTCGCAAGCCCATGTCGACGTCGGCGAGCCGCAAACGAACGGACCTCGGCGGCCCGCAGACCTCCGAGGACCATGGCCAGCACCATCGCCCGATCACGGCGGGAGTCTCGGTCGGCGACGAAGGCAGCTAGGTCGTCGGCCGCCAGGCTCTTCGGCAACCGCTTGGCCTCGCGCACCAGTCGCCCGCCCGATTGGGACCGGACGGCGACGTGACCCAGCAGGCCGTTGCGCTGCCCCCGCAGCCCTGACGACCGGCGGGCTGCAGTTATGGGGTGTCGGTGCGTTCGCCGGTGATGACCAGATGCTCGAAGAGTCCACGCAACGAGGCGATGCGGCGGTTCATCATGGCCGCGGCCGGCCCCTGCCGGCGAAGCGCCACCACCGCCTGGCCGCTTTTCACCTGGCGGGACTGCCAGTCCAAATAGTCGAAGAGATCTGTCGGCGCGACCTCGCCCAACTCAAGCGATCGATCTGCGAGGAACCCGGCGAAGTTCGCCAGATCGAACGCATAGGCCCGCACCGTCGCCGGCAAGAACCTCCGCATCGTCAGATGATCGAGGAAGCGGTTGCCTGCCGCGACCACCGGTCCGTCACCGACGAGGCGATAACCACTGGGTGAACCAACGACATGGACCTGCGCCATAGCGGCCTCCTTGGTCGAGTATCCGACATCCCGAGCGACCGTTGGTGGACCTGCGACCCCACCGCCTGCTCAGGGCCGGTTAACCGACAGGAGAAGGTCCGCGACGTGTACCTGACCGACGACGAGAACCTCGCCGCTGAGCGCCTCGACGACGCCATCGCCTGGTGCTCTGCGCCAGAGTCGGGACCCGAGCTGCGACGTCTGCTCAAGACGCTGCGCCGGTGGCGCAACGAGATCCTCGCCCATCACCACACCGGTGCATCCAAGGGTCCGGTCGAGGCCGCCAACCTGCTTATCAAGCAGCTGAAGCGCTCGGGCCAAGGCATGGGGCCACAAGAGGCGACTGTCAGAGATGACACGAATAGCGTGTGGGATGCCCAGGCCGGGGGGTTGCTCTCGTGGGTCTGCCGGCTCCCTATGACAACAGGGCTACGGTTGGGGACGCGACCAGTAGCCAGGGAGGTTTCGATGCCCGTCAAGGCAAGGATCTACGAGCCCGACAGCCTGCTCTCCGGTCTCAGCTTGAGCAACGAGCACGGTGTTGACGTCGAGAGCCAGGCCGCTTTTAAGCTAAACGAGTCAAACGAGTTCAAGCAGCGAGGCTACCAAGGACGCCTTGGTCCAGGGAAGCCCAAGGGGGCATTTCTCCGGCGTCTGCCCTTTGTGAGTGTGCGTTGTTGTCGCATTTTCGGGCCTGAACAGCGGCACTTGTCGCCTACCTCCGATCTTCAGGTTACGTCGGTCGGCCACCTGACGCCCGTCCGGCGGGTCTGGCTGCCGAAACTTCGGGCAGCAGGAGTGCGTGGGCATTTGTCTAATCCTGAAGGGCGCTTCGGTAGCGAGTCGGACTCCAGTGATGCCTCGTCCGCGTCGTTAGTTGTATGTAGGTGCCGGACCAAGGCGGGAATGGGGTGGTTAGTCGGCTTATGCCTGTAAAGACCAGCATCGGCGCTCACCGAGCTTGCCGCTTGCGTGACACCGGTGCAGTTTGGACCAGCATCCGCCTGTTGCCGGCAGCCAGTCGGCCCCTGACGGTCGGCGTGGCGCTCGGGGTGGCCGTCACCGCCGCCCTACCGGCGGCCCTCGCCCTCGCCAGCGGGGCGCTGGTGGGTTCGGTCGAGGCGGTGGTGGCGTCCGGGTTCGACAGCCCCGCCGGCCGCCGGCTGATGGTAGCCGTGGGTGCGGTGGCTGTGCTCTTCGTCGCCGCCCAGGTGGCCGGACCGGCCGTCCAGGCACTGGCCGATGCCCTGGGCCGGCGCCTCGACGGTCAGCTCCGCGCCCGGGTCATGGGAGCGACGGTGTCGCCTCCGGGGATCGCCCACCTTGAGGACCCCGAGGTCCTCGATCAGGTGGCCGCCGCCCAGGGCGTCGGCACGAGCCAGACCACCCCACGGGAGGCGATCATAGGCATGGCCAACGTGGCCGCCCTCCGCCTGGGCTCGGCCGGGTCGGCTGCCCTCCTGGTGGGCTTCCGTTGGTGGCTGGGCCTGGTGCTCCTGGTGGTGCACGCCGGCATGCACCGGCTGCTCAAGGCCAATTTGGTCCAGACGGTGGAGGCCCTCCGGGGCAACGCCCGGCGCTTCCGGCGCACGTCCTACTTCCGCGACCTGGCCCTCACCCCGGCGGCGGGCAAGGAGCTGCGGGTGTTCGGGCTGGCGTCCTGGGTGGGTGAGCGATTCGGGGCCGACTGGCACCTGGCCATGGCCCAGTTCTGGGTCGACCGGCGCCGGGGTCGATTGCTGGGGCCGGCGTACGCGTTGGTGCTTCTCGTCGCCCAGGGCGGGGCGTTCGCCCTGCTCGGTCGGGCGGCCGTACGGGGGGAGATCAGCTTAGGGGAACTAACGGCCTTCGCCACCGCGGTGGGCGGCGTGGCGGCCGTGCCCGTCGGCCTCGACGACATCAACATCGGCTACGGCACGGCACCGGTGCCAGCCGCCTTGTCGTTGCCCCACTTCACCGCCACCAGCGGTGCCCACCTCGACGGGACGCGTCCGGCCGACGGCCTTCCGTCGAGATCCATCCGCTTCGAGGGCGTCTCATTCCGCTACCCCGGCGGTCGCGGCGATGTGCTCTGTGGCCTCGATCTGCAGATTGCCGCCGGGCGATCCCTGGCCATCGTAGGGAACAACGGCGCCGGCAAAACCAGCCTGGTCAAGCTGTTGTGCCGGCTCTACGACCCGACCGCCGGGCGTATCCTCGTCGATGGCACCGACCTGGCGGAGCTCGACCCGCGGGCCTGGCAGGGGCGGGTGGCGGCCATCTTCCAGGACTTCACCCACTACGACCTCTCCGTGGCCGACAACGTCGGCTTCGGCGCCCTCGACCGCCTGGGTGACCGGAACGCGCTGGCGCGCGCCGCCGAGCGGGCGGGGGCGACGGCGATCATCGAGCGCCTCCCGCTCGGGTGGGACACGATTCTGTCCCGGCGCTACGACGGTGGCGTCGACCTCTCCGGTGGCCAGTGGCAGCGCATCGCCCTGGCCAGAGCGCTGCTGGCGGTGGATGCCGGTGCCGGCGTCCTGGTTCTCGACGAACCCACGGCCGCCCTCGACGTGCGGGCCGAGGCCGTCTTCTACGACCGCTTCTTGGAGTTGACCAGGGGCGTCACCACGATCGTCATCTCCCACCGGTTCTCCACCGTCCGCCGGGCCGACCGCATCGTGGTCATCGACGAGGGGCGCATTGTCGAGGACGGCGACCACGCCAGCCTCCTGGCCAACCGAGGTCGCTACGCCTCCATGTTCGCGCTGCAGGCCGCCCGCTTCGCCGACCCGGTCGGAGGCGAAGGGCCACATGCGTAGCGCGCTGCGAGCCCTGAAGACGGCGGTGGCCACCTCCCTGCAGGCCGATCCCCGCCGCTACGTGTCGCTGGTGGTCCTCAACACGCTGGCGCCGCTCGCCGTGGTTCTGGTGGCCTGGTGGCTGAAGCTTCTCGTCGACGCCGCCGCCAGCGGCGATGCCGGAGGGGCACTGGCCGCCGCCGTCGGGTTGGGCGCCACCGGTGCCCTGGGCCGCCTGGCCAGCTGGGGCTCCACCCGCCTGTTCTTTCCCCTCAAGGAGTACACCGGCCTCTACCTCGATCGCCGCCTGATCGAGCTCAGCGCCGGCACCGCCGGCCTGGAGCACCACGAGCGCCCGGAGTACCTCGACCAGTTGGAGCTGCTCCGCCTCGAGAGCTACGTCCTGGCGGGGGGCGGGAACATCGCGGCAGCGGCCTTGGCCGTCCTCGTCCAGGCCGTGGCCACCGGTGTGCTCCTCGCCTCGGTGAACCCCGTGCTCCTGGTCGTTCCCCTCTTCGCCCTGCCGTCGTTCTGGGCCGGGTCGAAGTCCGAGCAGCTGCGCCAGAGCGCCCTCGAGGACACCGCCGACGACCTCCGCCTCGCCCGCCACCTCTTCGAGCTGGCCACCTCCCCGGCCCCGGGCAAGGAGCTGCGGGTGTTCGGCCTCGGTGACGAGCTCGTGGCCCGCCATCGCCGCCTGTGGCGCAACGCCGATCACCGCCTCGATGCCGCCGGGCGCCGGGGCCTGGTCTGGACACTGATCGGCTGGGTCTTCTTCGCCCTGGGCTACGCCGGCGCCATCGTGGTCGTGGTGGTCGATGCCGTCGCCGGGCGCGTCACCCTCGGTGGCGTGGTGCTGGCGTTGGCCCTCCTGGCCCGCGTCAACCTCCAGGTGGCGGCCGCAGTGGGCACCACCACCGCGCTGGCGAGAATGATGAAGGTGGCCAGGCGCTACCTGTGGCTGGTCGACTACGCCGCTGCGGCCCGGTCCCGCCTGGGGAAGGGTACGCCGGTACGCCAGACCCTGGCCGAGGGGATCGAGCTTCAGGGCGTGGGCTTCCGCTATCCCGACAGCGACGCCGACGTGCTCGTCGACGTCGACCTCGTGCTTCCCGCCGGCGCCACCGTCGCCCTGGTCGGCGAGAACGGGGCGGGCAAGACCACGCTGGTCAAGCTGTTGTGCCGCTTCTACGACCCCACCGCCGGCCGCATCCTGGTCGACGGCACCGATCTGGCCGACATCGACGTGGAGGAGTGGCGATCCCGCCTGGCGGCGGGCTTCCAGGACTTCGCTCGCTTCGAGCTCGTGGCCCGGGAGGCCGTCGGCGTGGGTGATCTGCCCTACGTCGACGATGCTTCTGTGGTCGAGCAGGCCCTGACTCGAGCGGCCTCGTCCGAGCTCTCCTCGTCGCTCGCCGACGGGCTCGAGACGAGGCTCGGACCCAGCTTCGAGGGCGGCACCGAGCTGTCCGGCGGGCAGTGGCAGAAGCTCGCCCTGGCCCGGGCCATGATGCGCACCCGGCCCCTGCTGTTGGTGCTCGACGAGCCCACCGCCTCGGTCGACGCCGAGACCGAGCACTCCCTGTTCGAGCGCTACGCCGGCGCCGCCCGCCAACTCGGGGCCGAGACGGGGGCCATCACCGTGCTGGTGTCCCACCGCTTCTCGACCGTGCGCATGGCCCAGCTCATCGTCGTGGTCGACGGGGGCCGGGTGGTCGAGGCCGGCAGCCACGCCGAGCTGGTCGCCGCCGGCGGCCTCTACGCCGAGCTCCACGAGCTGCAAGCCCGCTCCTACCGGTGAAACCCGATGGCACCCTAGAAGCCTTGGGCCGGAACGCTTGATATGGAGAGTCTGACGGGACGCCGATCGTCGGTGCACGTGATGTGTCCCCCCTCTGTTGGACCCGCCTTGTGAGAATGGCGGCCGCCCAAGAGGAGGAAGAAGATGCCGCGCTCGTAGGCTCCGTAGTAGGTATCGGCGCGGGTGGGGTGCAGCGGGACGTCCTGGGGTGATGCATGGGGCGCTAGGTCAGCGTGTCTTGCTTGTTGGGCGTTCTCGACGACGCCCAACAGCCTCTCGGGCCAACTGCACCATCGCCTGACCGGTGACGCTTGGGGCGAGCCGCACGATTGACTCGATGAAGCAGCTGTCGATAGCGCGCTATCCGGTTGCTTCGGCCGGCCGCGGAGGCGTCCGAGGAACGCGTCCAGCTGTGACACGGCAACTCCAGCCTCCTTGAGGCGGGACTTGATCTTCTACTTAAGGCTGTCCGATGCCGGAGTCGGAGCCGGTGATGAGTGCGACGTCATCTTCGAGCTTTCCCATGTCGGGTGTCCTTCCGGTTAGGTTAGTGGTCGTTGAGGTTGGCGAGGCGATAGGCGTCGTTGATGAGGCCGACAGGGGAGAAGGCTTGTGGGAAGTTGCCGGTCTGTTCGCCGGTGTCGGGGTCCATTTGCTCGGCGAAAACCCGCCCTCGCTGCCCCTCGACCGAGCGGAGCAGCACGTGAGACGCAGCCCCAACTCGTGACCTCGTGCACCGCGCTACATCGCGAGCGCGTCAGTGACGACGGCCTCGCCCGTGGTCGTCGTGATCGTCGACTCGAGCACCAGGCTGTCGGGCGCGTAGCGCCGCTCGATCTCCAGCGGTTGGTCCGCCGTAAGGCTCCAGTGCGCGGCGTGGTGCGTCGAGGAGCCGTCCGAACACCGGCGGCTCGTCGGCCCTGGGGGGACACCACCAGTCAATCGAGCCGTCCTTCGGCACCAAGGCGGGAGCATGATCGTCCGGCAAGGAGCCGTAGTCGGCGATAGTCGTGCCGACATCAGGCGGCACCGCCTGAGCTTGCCACACGCCCCAGGTCTCCCTCTCACCCACAGCGTCGGGCACGGAAGTGGTCCGAACCATCACCCGGGGGCGTCGTGCTGAGCTCAGGCGCATCGTCTCCCAGCTGAGCAAGCACGAACAGATCGAGCTCGTGCGCTGCAT
>JAUJLZ010000071.1 GCA_030447125.1 Acidimicrobiales bacterium | reverse complement strand
ACGGAAGAAGTGCTGGTCAAAGCGGTGGATGTCGTCGGATATGGGAAGTGGTCTCAAAGTGACACCTAAAATGGGCCAAAATGGGTCAGCAGCCCAGTATGCGGGCTGAGATGGCCAAAATGGGTCGCCGCCCCTGTCAAACCGTTTCAGTTCACCTCGCGGTGAGGGGTCCACTACTCCAGGAATCCAGCTAGGCCCCTCGATCTTCGTCGCTGCCTCGTCGTTACCTTCGCGCTGCGTGGGCCGCTCATGGGTCAGACTGCGCTCGGCCCTTCTTGTGCCGTCGACGGTGAGTACATCCTGCACGTAGTGGGCAGGGCGCCTGGCAGGGTCTACGGCAACGAAGTGCAGGAAGGGACAACGGATGGCTACAACGACGACCGAAAAGAGCCCAGCTCAGCGGCTCCTCGACGCCTTGGGCCCGGTCGATCGGTTCCACGACCACCGGGAGGTGGGCGACTTCGGGATGCCGACTCGGAGGTCGATGGACGAGATGCTGGCTCGCAGCTCCCACGCCAGCTTCGAACAGAGTCGCCTGGGACCCCTCGAACGGGTCCACGCCTTTTGGTTCGCGGGCATGAGCTGCGACGGGTGCACGGTTTCAGTGACCGGAGCCACTTCGCCCAGCGTGGAGAGCCTGCTGCTAGGCGCCCACCCTGGGATACCTCCCGTGATCCTCCACCACCCCGTGGTCAACATGGAGTCCGGGCCCAACTACCTGAGGGCCCACGAGCAGGCCCTCAGGGGCGAGCTCGACGCGCCGTACGTCATCATCCTCGAGGGCTCGGCCACTGACGAGACCTTGGCCACGGCCAGCGGCGGTTACTGGTCGGCCCAGGGCGAGGAGCCCTGGGGCCCCGACGGCGAGTCCCGTACGGTGACCGTCGACGAGTGGATCGCCCGGCTGGCGCCCAACGCCGCCGCCTCGATCGCCATCGGCACCTGCGCTACCTGGGGGGGCATTCCCTCGGCCGACGGCAACGTCACCGGCGCCATGAGCCTCATGGATTTTCTGGGCAAGGATTATGTCAGCGCCTTCGGGCTGCCGGTGGTGAACGTGCCCGGCTGCGCCCCCATCGGCGACAACTTCACCGAGACGGTGGCCGCCATCTTGTACTTCCTCCAAGGCTTCGGGCCCCTGCCCGAGTTCGACGAGCTGGGTCGTCCGGCTTGGCTGTTCGGGGAGACCGTGCACCGCCATTGCGTGCGGGGGGCGTACTACGAGGAGGGCAACTTCGCCAGCGAGTTCGGCGACCCCGAGTGCCTGGTCGAGGTGGGCTGCTGGGGCCCGGTGGTCAACTGCAACATCACGTCCCGGGGAGCCATCAACCACGTGGGCGGATGCATGAACGCCGGAGGCGCATGTATCGGCTGCACCATGCCGGGCTTCCCCGACAAGTTCACGCCCTTCTACAAGCGGCCGCCAGGCTCGCTCGCCTCCACGGGCGCCTCCCGGCTACTGGGGAGCATCATCAAGCCGTTGCGCAAGGTCACCAACGACCACCTCAACCGGGAGGTGCGCTGGGATCTCCACGGCGACGTGCCCAGCGGCTGGGCGCCGCACAAGCCCGAGCCCCGGGCCTGGGAGGCGGTGGCGCACCGCTTCTACGACAGCATGCGTCGCTCGACCGACACCGGCAACGGCAAGACCGACGCCAAAGCATGGGGCCGGCGCCAGGAGCTGTCCCAGCGCCAGGACCCGTCGGTGGAGCCGAAGCTGCCGGGCGGTACCGAACCGACACCCGCTGACGTGGCAGAGGAGCTGCCCGGGCACCAGGGCAATGGCCACGCCGGCTCCCACGATGTCCGGCGCCGCAGCTCAGGCAAACGTCGCCGCCCGCTGCGCTCGCCCACCCGCCGATAGGAGTCGCTGCCATGTGCTTCAAGAACCTTCCCATCGAGTTCGACGCAGTGGGACGGGCCACCCTGAAGCAGGACGTGGTCGACCCCTACTCATTGCGCACGGCTCGACCCGAGATCGACATGACTGAGGACCAGCGGCAGGCGAACATCAAGCGGCTGATGGCCCGCAACGGCCACGTCAAGGACCTCAACATGGACCCTGTCACCCGGGTGGCGGGTGCCTTGGCCGTGCACATGACGGCCGATCTCGACGAGGGGACATATCTCGACGCTCACTCGCAGGCGACCCTGTTCCGCGGCTACGAGGTCATCCTTATGGACCGCGACCCCCGAGACGCCATCTTCATCGCCTCACGGGCCTGCGGGGTGTGCGGGGGAGTGCACTCGCACTGCGCGGCCATGGCCATCGAGATGGCGATGGGACTCACGCCGCCCAAGCTGGGCACGGTGGTCCGCAATCTGGGCGAGGCGGCGGAGATGGGCTACGACAACCCCCTCCACCTCTACCTGCTGGCCGGGCCTGACTACTGCGAGGCGGTGGTCAAGGCCACCACCCCCTCACTCTGGGCCAAGGCCGAGAAGTGGAAGTGCCCGGGCGAGCAGTGGCACGGGTTCGCCACCATGGCCGACCTCATGGAAGCGCTCAACCCACTCACCGGGCTGCTCTACCGCGAGGGCCTGGAGTTCACCCGGCTGTCGCGAGAGATGTTCTCCCTGCTGTACGGCAAGTATCCCCACCCCCAGGCCCTGGTGCCCGGCGGCGTGTCCACCACCCTCACCCTGCAGACCCTCAACGAGTACCACTCCCGGCTGGGCAAGATCTTCGACTACGCCCAGCGAATGCTTGCCGTCTGGGATGACATCCCCGAGTTCTTCTACGACTGCGACGAGCGCTACAAGCAGGTGGGCGCCCGCCCCATGAATCTCATCGACACGGGTTACTGGGACGACCCTGAGGCCTACGAGGCCGACTACGCCACCTGCAACGAGTGGGGCGAGCGGCGCTACTCCACGCCCGGCATCGTCATCGACGGCGAACTGGTCACCACCCGGCTCACCGACATCAACGCCGGCTGGGAGGAGTTCGTCGAGCACTCCTACTACGACGAGTGGAACGGCCACCGCTACCAGACCGACGAGCTCGGCAACGCCATCAGCCCGTACCACCCCTGGAACAAGCGCACGCTGCCCAAGCCCGCCGCCAAGAGCTGGAAGGAGAAGTACACCTGGGGAACCGCGCCCCGCTGGGACCGCCAGGTGGTGGAGGCCGGGGCCTACGCCCGGATGTTCATGACCGCCATGGCCCAGAAGCACCCGAAGAACGACTTCTATGAGGCCACCGGGCACAGCTTGCGCATGCACGTGCCCAAGGGGACCACCGAGGGCTCGCACGTGGAGTGGCACGTGCCCGAGGTCTGGAACGCCTTCGAGCGCAACCGGGGACGGGCCTACCACTACCTGTTCTCTCAGCTCGTCGGGTTCGTCAACCTGCTGGACGCCTACGGTCGGATGAAGGCTGGCGAGGAGGACGTGGCTGCCGCCGACCCCGACGAGCTCGAGGCCATGATCCCCAAAGGTGAGCGCATCGGCGTGGGGTTCTGGGGGGCCGGCCGGGGCTTCCTCACCCACCACCTCGTCATGGACAAGGGCAAGCTGGTGAACTACCAGATCTGCACCCCCTCCACCATCAACGCGTCCCCCCGCGACCCTTTCGACCAGCCCGGGCCCTACGAGGAGTCGGTGATGAACACCCCCATCCTCGAGGAGTGCGCCGATCCGTCGCAGTTCACGTCCATCGACATGCTGCGGGCGGTGCGCAGCTTCGACCCCTGCATGCCGTGCACCACGCATGTCGACAGCGGGCACGGCAAGGTGGTCCGTGAGGTCAACACCTGCGCCTGTGGGGGCGACTGAGGCCGGCCAGGCGCCGGCGCGGGTTCTGGTCGGCGGGGTCGGCCAGCTCTACCAGGGCGACCTCGACCTCGGCCGGGTAGCGGTCGAGCGCCTGGCCGCCGCTGACCTGGGCCGGGGCGTCCTCGTCGAAGACCTGCACTACGGCGCGGTGGCCGTGGCCCAGCGCCTTCAGGAGGTCGCTCCCGGCGCCCTGGTGCTGATCGGAGCAGAGGAGCGGGGACGCCCACCGGCCAGCGTGGAGCGCCGGCGGGTTCATCCCGTCGAGCGGTCGCCGAGACAGGTCCAGGCCGCCGTGGGCGACGCCGTCACCGGCTACGTCGGGATCGACCTGGTGATCGAAGTGGGCCAGGGGCTGGGCGGCCTGCCCCGGCGTACGGTGGCCATCGAGGTCGAGCCTGCCGACACCTCGCCTTCGGAAGCGCTCTCGCCCTTGGTCATCGTCGCCTTCCAGCATGCCCTCGACCTGGTACGGGCAGAGGTGCGCCGGGCCCCGCTCCTCGAGCTGGCCGACCAGCTTCGCTCCCTGCTCGACGGCGCTCGGTTGGAGGCCTCGCCGGCGCTCGAGGCCATGGCTGAGCTGCTGGCCGAGCTCGACGTCCTCGACGAGCAGGGGCGGTGGGGCGCCACCTTCTCGTGCCGCGACCGGCTCCGAATCCGGATCGCCTCGGGGGAGACGGGCGACGACATGGACACCGTCGACTGGGCCTTGTGGTGGGCGCTCATCGAGGAGCTCGACCGCCTGCAGGCGGTCGAATCGGTGTGACGAGCGTCTGGGCCGGAACGGATTCACGCTCGAGGACGCCCAGGTGCTGAGGGCGCACCGCCACCCGGGCGCCTTGGGCCGTCTCCAGTACGAGGGAGCCATCGGGGCGGGCGTTGGCGGCCCGGCCCGACACCTCTGGACCGGCGGGGCCGAGGGGAATGAGCCGGGCCCGGACCGCTTGCCCGAGGGTGGCGCAACGGGGGCGGTAGTCGTTGAGGACGGCGTCGGCGGCCTGGAGGGCACGGGCCTCGATGGCGGCCACCAGCCGGGCCAACACCGGTCCTCGGGGCGGCAATGTGGCGGAGACGATGACGTTGACCACGGCCCAGCGGACGCCGTCGGGACCTAGCTCGGAGGTGACGCCCACGGCCGCCGCCCGTTCGCTGCCAGGGCTGGCGAGCACCTCGTCGGGCCACTCGACTACGGCCGCTGCACCCACCACGTCGGCCACGCCCGAGGTCGCCACCGTGTAGAGCCATCCCTCGCGCTCGACGGGGAGGTGCGGGCGCAGGACCAGCGAAAACCCCAGGCCCTTCCCTTGCTCGACCGTCCAGCTCAGCCCCGCCCGGCCC
Source organism: Acidimicrobiales bacterium (assembly GCA_030447125.1). The sequence goes on along the minus strand of JAUJLZ010000071.1, from coordinate 2,888 downwards.
CGAGGCGACGCCTGGTAGTCGGCCACCACCACCGTTCCTGGCGGCGCTCCGGCCCGAGCCCAGGCCGCGGCCTCAGCCTCGGTCGACAGGAGCGCCGGGTAGGTCCGCACCGCTCGCCCGGGAAGAACGCTGGCCAGGGAGTCGGCCGAGAGGTCGTCTATCCCCACGGCTCCCGTTGTCCCAAGTCCTGCGCCGTGCGGGCGAATGTGTCCTTCAACCGCATCCATTGGGGGACGTTGAAGCACCCCATGGCTCGCGACACCTGAGTGCAGAACCGTTGGCGAACGTCGCCGTCGTGGTCGGCCAGCGCTTCCAAGGTGGTGCGGACCAGGTCCTCCATGGCGGGCGGGGGCAGCTCCAGCAGGACCCCCAGCCACGCCTCGGCCAAGTCCATCGCTCGCGCGGGACGGGCGAGCTGGCCGTCGATCCAGGCCGCCGCCTCGGCCCGCCGCATCGTCGGCGGGGCGTCGACCCAGCGGAGCACCTCTTCGCGCACCAGCGGCAAGAGGCGACCGCCGGCCTCCTGGTCCAGCACCACCATCAGGTCGTCTCGTGGCTGGCCGAGCCGCTCCAACACCGCCGCCGCCTGGAGCCGCACCGGTTTGGCCGCTCCCGGCGACCCCAGCGCCTGGCGGGCGGCCAGCCGGGCGCGAGGTTCGTCGCCCGCGGCTTCGTAGGCCAGGGCCAGATTGGCCTTGGCCATGGCGTAGCCTTCAGGGCGGACGCTGCGGGGGTGGGCCGCCACCGCCTCCCGGAGGGCGTCGGTGGCCTGGCCGGCCCGGCCGGCGGCCAGACGGGCCAGGCCTAGGGCGTTGGCCGCCGCTCCTCGCCCGGCGGGGTCGCCTGCCCGGTCGCCCGCGGTCACCGCCTCCTCGAGCACCTCGATGGACGCTTCCGCCTCGCCGCTGGCGAGCAGCACGGCGCCAAGCTCGCGCGCCGCCGCTCCCGCCGAGGCGGGGGCGCCCAGCTCGTCGAAGCGCCGGCGGGCCTGCGACAACGACCGCTGCGCCGCCTCGGAGTCGCCGGCCTGGGCCTGCACCAAACCGAGGTTGAAGGAGGCGGCGGCCCCGTCCACGGGCTGCTCCTCGGCCTCGAAGCGCTCCCTCGCCTGCTCGAACGCTTCGGCGGCCTCGTGGAGGCGGCCCGCCGCCCGCAGGGCGACGCCCAGCAGGTTGAGCGCCTTGGCCTGTTCGTGGCGAAGGCCCTCGAAGAGGCGGATCGAGGACCGCAGGGCGCCTTCGGCCTCGGCCAACCTGCCCATCTCGATGAGGGCGCCACCCCGGTGGAACTGGGTGGTGGCGTGCTGCACCGGGTAGCGGTGCTCGGGGTAGCGAGAGAGCCTGACCTCCAGCTCCTCGATGGCGCCGTCAGCACCGCCGCTCACTCCGCGCTCCTCGGGCCCCGCCGGATCTCCACCAGGTTGGGGCCGGGCGGGGGGTGAGCCTCGCCGTGGTCCTCTTCCACCTCGAGGGCGTGGAAGCCGGCGAAGTGGTCGCGCAGCGCCTCCTCGATGCCTTCTTGCAGGGTGACGGCCGACGCCGTGCACCCCGAGCAGGCGCCCGACATCCGCACCTGCACCACCCCGCCCGCCGCTCCCAGGACCTCGACCTCGCCGCCGTGGGAGTGCAGGTAGGGACGGACCTCCTCTAGTGCGGCGTCGGCCGCGGCCCACTCGTCGACTCCAACGGCGTAGGCATCGAGCAGCCAGGCCAGGGCGGGGTCGGCTCGCAGCCCCGCCAGCCGCTCGGCGCCCAGCTCGGCACCGAGGCGAACGAGGGCCAGGCGGTGGAGCGCATCGATGCCGTCGAGCAACTCGAAGACTAGGGCGCGCTCGTCTTCGGCCAGCTCCTCGACGTGGCCGAGGAGCGCCTCCATCCGCCCCAAAAGCTCGTCGAGGTTGCCCACGGGCGCAAGTGTACGGAGCGGTCGTCCCCTGACCCAAGGAAGGCGCTGGCGGCCCCACCCATCCCGCTCGGCGGGTGTAGCGCTCCAGGGCCAGGGCGACGGCGCTCGCCCTTGGCTCTCGGCGGCGGTGCCAGCTCGCCGGAGAAGACCAGCGTGCCGGCGTGACGAACTCGGTCAGCGAGGCGGTGGCCGGCGGGTACGACCGTAGATCCGGCCAGCGGTCGTCGACGATCACGCCGGGTAGACCAGAGAGGATGCTCCCCCTGCGCCTGTTGCCCTCGGCGACACTCGCGGTTGCGAACGCCGACCGGGAATCGGCGCAGCCTTCCGCCGTCGTCGATGGCGCCACACAGCTCCTTGCGGCAGTGGACGAGCTGGTACCGCTGACGTGATGGCGAACCCTGTGCGCCGGGCTTGGCTCCCGACGGTGCCGACGGCGATCGCCTTGGCCGTCTACGCCGCGGTGGCTGTGTCGTTCGCCCCCTACACCTGGCCGATGCGCGCGGCGACCGCCTCGGCCTGCATCGTGGTCGCCGTAGCCGCCGTGCGCCGGGGATGGCTTCGCCCTTGGCGCGATCAGGTCTCGGCGGCTGGCAGCACCTCGCTCGTGGCGGCCTACTGGGTGTGGCTGGTGCTGATCACCGCGGTCGTGGCCGTCCAGGTGATGCTGTACCTGTCGGCGCCTCGGGAGGTCTATCCGACTTTCAGCTCGCTGGCGGAAGGCGCGTTCGGCGTCCGGCCCCTGCGCACCGGGGCGTTCGCGTTCTGGCTCTGGGTCGGCTGGTATCTCGTCCGCCGATGAGTGTCCTGCCGGACGACCGTGCCGCCAACCTGGCCATCTTCGGCGTCGTCTGGATGGCGGTGATCAGCTGGCAGCTCATCACCGCACATACGGACCGGTTGCCGTCGTTTGTGTCGGTCGTCGGGCTGGCCAAGAGGTGGCGGACCGCTCGCTGGGCGCTCCTTGCCGGATGGGCATGGCT
>JAUJLZ010000381.1 GCA_030447125.1 Acidimicrobiales bacterium | reverse complement strand
TCTCGGCCTCCAACCAGTGGGCGCCGATCTGGGGGGCCATGCGCCCGGCCACCTCACTCATGGGCGCCAGCAGGGGCAGGGCGCCGGAGCCAAGCTGCACCGTCTCGTAGGCCAGGGCGGTCGTCCCGGCGGCGAGGAGGGCATCGGCCACCGCCGGGTAGGCGGCCAGGTGGAGGAAGGTGAACAGGACCAGGTCGGGACGCAGGTGGTGCCACTCGTCGGGCTGGGGCTCTTTGACCTTGACCACCAGCTCGGCGCCCCAGGCCTCATCCCCACCCACCAGCTCGGCCCCGGCCTCGGCGTAGCCCTCGTCGTGGAGCGAGGATGCTTCCCCCGCCCCCCGCTCCACCAGCACCTGGTGGCCGTGGGCGGTCAGCTCCCGGACGCCCTCGGGGGTGAGGGCGACCCGAGCCTCGCTGTCCTTGACCTCCCCCGGCACCCCGACCTGCACGAGACCTACGGTAGAGCCTGAGCACCGGCGCCACCGTTGTGGTCAGGTCTGCTGCTCAGGCCATCACAGGTGACCAGAAAGCCGCTCCCGGGCCAGGGTGAGACCGATGATGGTCTTGGAGTCGAGGATGCGAGCGTCGGCGATCATGGCCGGGACGTCGGACAGGGCGACGTGCTCGATCGTCATGTGCCGCTCCTCGACACCCTGGGCCGACGACGGGCAGCGGAGGAGGTCGAGGGCCAGGTAGACGATGGCCCGTTCGTCACAGAACCCCGGCGAGTTGTAGAACTCGGCCAGCTTCTCCAGCCGCCCGGCGCGCCAGCCCACCTCCTCTTCCAACTCCCGGGCGGCAGCCACCTCGGGCGCCTCCCCGTGGATGTCGAGCTTGCCCGCGGGGATCTCCAACAGGAACCCCTCGACTGAGCTGCGGTACTGGCGGACGAGGACGGCTGTCTCCCCGTCGTCTAGCACGGGGACGACCGAGACAGCACCGGGGTGGTGCACCACCTCGCGCTCGAACTCCTCGCCGTCAGGGCCGATGAAGCTGGCGATGGCCAGGGTCACGACGTGGCCCCGGTGGATCACGCGCTCCCCCCGCTTGGAGAAGCCCGTCACCCGCTGGGGACCGTCGCCGGCGCCGGTTCGTGGTCGAGGTCGAGCAGGCGGGGGCGACGGCCCTCGGCCCGCTCCAGGGCGGCACCGACCAGCTCGCGGAACAACGGGGCCGGTCGATCGGGACGGCTCTTGAACTCGGGGTGGGCCTGGGTGCCGACCCAGAAGCGATGGCCCTCGAGCTCGACGAACTCGACGAGGCGGTTGTCGGGCGAGACGCCCGAGCAGGACAGGCCGGCGTCCTCGAAGCGGGTCCGGTAACGGGCGTTGAACTCGTAGCGGTGACGGTGGCGCTCGTAGATGAGCTCACGGCCGTAGGCCTGGGCCACCCGGGACCCAGGGAGGAGGGAGGCCGGGTAGACGCCGAGGCGCATGGTCCCCCCGAGGTCGATGACGTCTCGCTGGGTGTCCATGAGGTCGATGACCTTGTGCGGGGAGCTGGGGTCGAACTCGGCGGAGTGGGCGCCGGTCAACCCGAGGACGTTGCGGGCGAACTCTATGGCCATCACCTGCATGCCCAGGCACAGGCCCAGGCAGGGCACACCGTGGTCGCGGGCGTAGCTGGCTGCAGCCACCTTGCCCTCGATCCCCCGCTCCCCGAAGCCACCGGGGATGACGATGGCATCCAGGTCGCGTAGCCGCCCCTCGGCCAACAGGCCCTCGACGTCCTCGGCCTGGATCCACTCCAGCTCCACGTCGGCACCGTGGTGGTAGCCGCCGTGGTGCAGGGCCTCGGCCACCGAGAGGTAGGCGTCGGGCAGGCTGACGTACTTGCCGATGATGCCGATGCGCACCGGCCGGTCGGCGGCGTCCACCCGGGCCACCAGCGCCTCCCACTCCGCCAGGTCGGCCTCACCTCCGAGGCCGAGGATGCGGCACACCTCGTCGTCGAGGCCCTCCTCGTGCAGCACCAGGGGGATCTCGTAGAGGTGGCGGGCGTCGATGGCGTTGACCACGCCCCGCAGGGGCACGTCGCACAGGTTGGAGATCTTGGCCTTGAGGGACTCGGGGATGGGCGCATCGCTGCGGCACACGATGGCGTCGGGCTGGATGCCCCGGCTGCGCAGCTCGGTGA
>JAUJLZ010000380.1 GCA_030447125.1 Acidimicrobiales bacterium | reverse complement strand
CGGCCGGCTCGCCTGACGGCCGCTCTTCGTCTGGATCGTCCGGCTCGTCGGCCATGGTGGGCCCACCTCCCGGCCGGAGCATAGGCACCGACACCGGGTCGACCATGGTGCTCGGACCAGGGCGTCAGGGACGTCGCAAGGTGGGATAGTAGTTCCATGGTGGACGACGGCAACCTCCTGACCTTCCTGTTCGGCCTGGCCGTGGTGGGCCTGATCGCCGGGGCCATCGGCCGGCTCCTCGTCCCCGGTCCCAACCCCCTCGGGTGCCTGGGCACCATCGCCGCCGGGATCGCCGGATCCTTCCTCGCCGGCCTCGTGGGTCAACTCCTGTTCGGTCGGGGCTACCAGGCGGGCTGGATCGCCTCGATCATCGGGGCCGCCGTCGTGGTCTACCTCTACAGCCGCTACAGCCGCCGGCGCCGCAGCCCCTACGCCTGACCGCGTCCCACCCCGGGGTGCCCCGAGAGCCATCGCCCCCGCCGCTACCGTTCCTGGCATGCGCCTTGCGGTCCTCGCGCTGCTGGGGGGTCTTGCCCTCGCCGCGCTCCTGGGCGGGCGCCCCGGCAGGCTCCCTGCCCGGCCGCTGCGTTGGCCGGCGCTGAGCGTCCTGGCCGTGTTCCTCTACTGGGTCCCCTCGCTCTTCGGCGCCGGCCGGGCCACGTCGGTGACCCTCATGTTGTGCGCCTACGGCGCCCTGCTCGCCTTCGCCGCCGCCAACCTGCGCGTGGTGGGCATGGCCGTGGTCGCCCTCGGGCTCGGTCTCAACGCCGCCGTGATCCTGGCCAACGGGGGCATGCCCGTCGATCCTGGGGCGGTGGTGGCCACCGGCCTGGCCCAGCCCGAGGAGCTGGCGAGGATCGACCTCGGGCCCAACCGGCAGTGGCAGGGCCGGGCCGACCCCTTGGCGGCGCTGGGCGACGTGGTCCCGGTCGCGCCCCTCGACGAGGTGGTCTCCTTCGGCGACCTCATCCTGGCCGCAGGGCTGGCCAACGTGGGCTTCCGCCTGCTGCAGCCGAGGACGGGCGACCGGTCGCGGGATGCAGGGCGGGGTGGGCGGGCAGGGGACCACCGCGCCCGACGGTCGCTGGCCCGCCTGTCACCGGCGAGGTAGCCGTCGCCACCATCGCCCTGCTGTCGTTCCGCCTGGGCGGGACCGACGGGGTCTCGGTGGCCGCCGCCGGGTGGGCTCGGGTGCTCGGCGACCTCGGCCACCACGTGGTCACCGTCGCCGGCCGGGGCCCGGTCGAGCGCGTGGTGCCCGGGCTGGCCTGGCCCGGCCCGTGTGGTCCGGTGTCGTCGGGGGCGGTGGCCGACGCCGTCGCCGATGTCGACCTGGTCGTCGTCGAGAACCTGTGCTCGCTGCCGCTCAACCCGCCCGCCACCGCTGCGGTGGTCTCCGCCCTTCGGGGGCGCCCGGCCATCCTGCACCACTACGACCTCCCCTGGCAGCGGACGCGCTTCGCCTCCTTCGCCTCGGGCTGGCCGCCGTGCGACCCGGCCTGGCGCCACGTCACCATCAACCGGTTGAGCCAACGCCAGTTGGCCGAACGGGGCATCGCCGCCGAGGTGATCCGCCCCGGCTTCGACGTGGACGCCGCGCTGGGTGACGGTGCCGCCACCCGCGCCACCCTGGGGGTGGACGGCGACGAGCGCCTCCTGTTGCACCCCGTGCGGGCCATCCCCCGCAAGGCGGTACCTGTCGCCCTGGCCCTGGCCGGCTCGCTCGGGGCCCGCTACTGGCTGAGCGGCCCGGCCGAAGAGGACTACGAGGACGAGTTGGCCCGCCTGCTTGCCAGCGCCCTCGGCCCCACCACCCACCGGCCTTTTCCCACCGGTGCGGCCGATGCCTACGCTGCCGCCGACGCCGTCGCTTTCCCGTCCCGTTGGGAGGGCTTCGGCCAGCCCCTGATCGAAGCGGCCATCCACCGCCGGCCCCTGGCCCTGCACCGCTACCCGGTGGCCAGCGAGGTGGCGGAGCTGGGCTTTCGCTGGTTCCCCGCCGGCGACGCCGCCCCGCTGTCCCGCTTCCTGGCCGACCCCGACCCCGCACTGCACGACCACAACGCCGCCCTGGCCCGACAGCACTTCTCCCTGGCTAGGGTCGCCGACGGCCTCCGACGACTGGTGGAGACGTGGTGAA
>JAUJLZ010000070.1 GCA_030447125.1 Acidimicrobiales bacterium | reverse complement strand
CCCCGGCGACGACTTCCGCCGCATCGACTACGCCCTCTACGCCCGCCTCGACGTCCTGCTGGTGCGCCTGTTCGAGGCTGAGGACGACCTGCTCCTGCGCCTGCTGATCGACACCTCGGCGTCGATGGCCACCGGCGGCAAACTGCAACAGGCCAGGCGGGTGGCCGCCGCCCTGGGCTTCGTGGCCCTGGTGCGACGCGATCCCGTCACCCTGCACCGCTTCCCCTTCGACCGGCCCGGTCCCCGCTTCACCGGCCGCGCCGGTGTCCCCGCCCTGTTCGCCCAGCTCGCCGCCCTGGAAGCCGGGGGCGAAACCGCCTTCGCCCAGGCCGCCACCCACCTGCTCGGCCGGCCCGGGCCCCCCGGCCTCACCGTGGTGGTCAGCGACCTGCTCACTCCGGAGTGGGAGGCCGGGCTCACCCGCCTCCCCGCCCGGGGGGGTGACGTGGTGGTGGTCCACGTGCTGGCGGCCGACGAGCTGCGCCCGGCCCTGGCCTCCGAGGAGCTGGTGGGCGACCTCGACTTGGTCGACGCCGAGACCGGCGCCCGGGTGGCGGTGAGCCTGTCGCCTCGCACCCTGGCCGACTACGAGCGCTCGGCCCTGGCCTGGGCCGACGAGGTGGCGGGCCGTTGCCGGCGCGCCGGGGCCGCCTACGTCCGCCTCCTGGCCGACGACGAGCTCGAGGCCTGCCTGCTCGGCGCCTGGCGCACCAACGGGGTGCTGCGGTGATCCCCACCCCCGCGTGGCCCCTCACGTGCAGGGAGAGGGGGCAGCCGTGATCCTGCGCAACCCCGCCGCCCTGTGGCTGGGCCTGCTGGCCGTGCCCGTGGTGGTGCTGCACCTGCTGCGGCCCCGGCGCCGGACCCGCACGGTCAGCTCCACCTTCCTGTGGCGCGAGCTGGCCGTGCCGGTGTCGGCGGCGTCGCCGTGGCAGCGGTTGCACCCCAACGTGCTGCTGTTCCTCCAGCTCCTGGCCGTGGCCCTGCTGGCCCTCGCCGCCGCCCAGCCCACCCGCCTCACCGACGCCCCCCTGGCCCGCCACACCGTCTTCATCGTCGACACCTCAGGCTCCATGGCCGCCCTCGACGGCGCCCCCGACCGGCTGGCCCGGGCCAAGGAGCGGGCCGGGGCGCTGCGGTCGGAGCTGCCGGCGGGCGGCATCGCCAGCGTGGTCGAGGCCGGGGTGGCGCCCCGGGTGGTGCTGTCGGCCAGCGCCGAGGGCGACGCCTTCGCCGACGCCCTCGACCCGCTGGCCACCACCGCCGGGGCGGCCGACTTCGCCACCGCCTTCACCCTGGCCGAGAGCCTGGAGACGCCGGGCGTGCCCATCGGCTTCGTGCTGCTGTCCGACGGCGGGCTCTCCGACGCGCAGCGCCGGCTCATCCCCCCTGGCACCCGCTACGAGGCGGTAGGTGAAGGTGCCACCAACCGGGCCCTCACCCGCCTGGCGGTGGAGCCCCGGGGCAGCGGCCAAGCCGCTCGGTTCACGGTGGCCAACACCGGCGGGGGCGACGCCACCCAGACGCTCCGCCTCGACGTCGACGGCCGCACCGCCGCACGGGTCCCCCTCGACCTCCCTGCCGGCGAGACGGTCGAGCAGGTGGTCGAGCTGCCGCCCGGCGACCGGGTGGAGGCCTTCCTCGAGGGCGAGGACCTGCTGGCCGCCGACGACCACCTCCGGGCCGTGGCCGCCCGACGCCGCCCGCTGCGGGTGCTGGTGGCCGGGCCCGACGACGTCTACCTCGACACGCTGCTGGCCGCCATCCCCGACGTCGGCGTGGAGCGCAGCCCCACGACCATCACGGCCGAGGGGTTCGATCTGGCCGTCTACAACGGCGTCGCCGTCCCCGCCGATCCCGGCGCCCCGTTCCTGGCCATCGCCCCGCCCGGCGGAGCACCGGGCGTTCGCGCCGCGGGCGAGGTGGAGCAACCGGCCGTGGCCCTGGTGCGCGCCGACGACGCCCTCCTGGCCGGCATCGACCTGTCGGAGGTGGCCGTGGCCTCGGCCCAGCGCCTGGAGCCCTCCCCCGGCGACGACGTGCTGGTGGGCGCCGAGGCCACCCCCCTCCTGGTGCGGGGCGAGCGCCAGGGCCGGCCCTTCGCCTACCTGGGCTTCCCCCTCGGCCAGAGCAACCTGGCTCTCCAGGTGGCCTTCCCCATCCTGGGCGACCGCCTGGTGGGGGGGTTGGCCGGCGCCTCCCTGCCCCCGACCGACCTGCAGGTCGGTGCCGCCCTCCCCCTCGCCGGCGCTGCCGGTGGCACCGTGGAGGGGCCCGGCGGTGCCCGCCTCGAGGTCCCGCCCGGGGCCGCGCCCCCGACGGCCGACCGTCCCGGCTTCTGGGTGGTCACCGACGAGGGCCGCCCGCCCCGCACGGTGGCCGTCAACCCGGCGCCGCAGGAGTCGGCCCTGGCCCCGGTGGCGACCCTGCCGGTCGAGGCCCGGCCCGCCGCCCCGGGCGAGGCAGCCCCCCGGAGCGAGGAGCCTCTGCTGGCCTGGTTGGCGGCGGTGCTGCTGGCCGTGGTGGCAGTCGAGACCTGGGTCAGCCGTCGGCGCATGGGGGTGGGCCGACGCCAGGGCCAACTCGCCCTGGCCCTGCGGGCGGGCATCGCGGTCCTGGTCATCGGGGCGCTGCTCGGGATGGAGCTGCCCCGGACCCGGGGACGGGTGGCCACGGTGTTCGTGGTGGACGCCTCCGACTCGCTCGACTCAGCCGGTCGGGCCGAAGCCGTGGCCTGGACCCAGGAGGCCCTGGCCGCCCAGCCCCCCGGCGCCCTGGCCGGCGTGGCCCTGTTCGGCGGCGACGCCCGTCTCGAGCTCACCGTGCAGGAGGAGGCCAACCTGCTCACCCCGAGCGTCCAGGTCGACGCCGACCGCACCGATCTGTCCGGCGCTCTGCGCCTGGCCGGCGCCGTCCTGCCGGCCGATGCCCGCCGGCGCATCGTCGTGGTCTCCGACGGGCGGGCCACCGAGGGCGACGCCGCCGAAGAGGCCCGGCGGCTGGCCGAGGCCGGCGTAGCCGTGGAGGTCCACCCCGTCAGCCGGGCCGGCGGTGTGGACGTGGCCGTGACCGGCCTGCAGGCGCCCTCGGTGGCCCGGGAGGGCGAAGGGGTGCCCCTGGTCGCCTCGGTCACGGCCACCAGCGGCGGCGCCGCCCGCCTCACGCTCCGCCGGGACGGGGCGGTGGTCGAGGAGCGGGTGGTCGACCTCCAGCCCGGGGTGAACCGGATCGACCTGGCCCAGGTGGCCGGGGCCAGCGGTCTGGCCCGCTACCAGGTCGACGTCAACTCCTCGGCTGACACCGTGGAGGAGAACGACACCGCTTTCGCCGCCGTGCAGGTGGAGGGACCGGCCAGGGTCCTGGTGGCCGAAGGGGCACCGGGCGAGGCCGCCGCGCTGGCCGAGGCCCTGCGGGCCGGCGGGCTGCCCACCGACGTGGTCGACGCAGCCATGCTGCCCCCCCTCGACCAGCTGGCCGTCTACAGCGCCACCGTGTTGGTCGACGTCGACATCCGCTCGCTGGCCCCCTCCCAGGTCGCCGACCTGGGCGTGGCCACCCGCGACCTCGGGCGGGGACTGGTGGTGGTGGGCGGCGAGCGCAGCTACGCCCTGGGCGGCTACCTCGACAGCCCGCTGGAGGAGCTGTTACCGGTGGTGAGCGACGTGTTGGACCCCAAGCGCCGGGCGTCGGTGGCCGAGGTGCTGGCCATCGACACCAGCGGCTCCATGGGGGCGTGCCACTGCAACGAGGGCGCCAACGGCATGGCGTCGGAGGGGAACTTCGGCGGTGAGGGCGGGGTCAACAAGACCGACATCTCCCGCTCGGCCGCCGCCCGCAGCATCGCCGCCCTGTCCCGCAACGACGAGGTGGGGGTGCTGGCGTTCAACACCGAGGAGCGCTGGATGATCGACCTCCAGCAGCTCCCGGCCGAGGACGTGGTGCGCGAAGGCCTCGGTCGCCTGCGCCCGGCCGGGGGCACCGACGTGAGCGATCCCCTCACCACCGCGGCCGACGCCCTGCGCACCAGCAAGGCCAAGCTCAAGCACATCATCCTCTTCACCGACGGCTTCACCGCCCAGGGAGCGCTGGCCGGCCTGGTCGACCAGGCCGCCGCGCTGTACGAGGAGGGCATCACCGTGTCGGTGCTGGGCACGGGCGAGGGGTCTTCCAGGGAGCTGGAGGCGGTGGCCGACGCCGGGGGCGGGCGCTTCTACCCCGGCCGCGACCTGCACGAGATCCCCCAGATCATGCAGGAGGAGACGGTGCTGGCCTCGCGCGACTTCGTCAACGAGGGGGAGTTCCTTCCCGAGGTGACCTCGACGGCGGCGCCGGTGGCCGGGTTGACGTCGTCGCCCCCGCTCTTCGGCTACGTGGCCACCACGGCCAAGCCGACCGCCCGCACCCTGGCCCGCATCGGACCCGACGCCGACCCTCTGCTGGCCAGCTGGCAGGCCGGGCTGGGCCGGGCCACGGCCTGGACCAGCGACGCCTCGGCCCGGTGGTCGCAGGCCTGGGCCGGGTGGGAGGGCTACGTGCCCTTCTGGTCGACCACGGTCAAGGACACCTTCCCCCGGGGCGAGGGCGGGGGTGGGGTGTCGGCCCGGGTCGAGGGCGAGGTGCTGCGGGTCACGGTGGAGGGGGCCGAGGCCTGGCCCGACGGGGCCACCGCCGTGGCCCGGGTGGCCGGACCCGATCGCCAGGGCGCCGAGGTGCGCCTGGAGCGGACGTCGGCCACCGAGTTCTCGGCCGAGGTCTCCGCCGTGGCCGCCGGCAGCTACGGGGTGGGGGTGGCCGTGACCGAGGGTGGGGACGGGGCCGGCGGGGCCACGCTGTTCTCGTCGGCGACGGTGGCCACCCAGTCCTACTCGCCCGAGTACCAGCTGGGGCCGGCCCAACCCGAGGCCCTGGTGGAGCTGTCGGCCATCACCGGCGGGCGGGGGGAGATCGCCCCCGAGCAGGCCTTCGACCCGGCCGAGCTGCCCGTGGGCCGGGGGACGGTACCCCTGGCCGGCTGGTTGCTCCTCGTCGCCGCCCTGGCCTGGCCCCTGGCCGTCGCCCTCAGCCGTCTAGCCCTGTCGGGCTCGACGGCAGCGGTGCGTCGAGGCGTGGGGAGGGGGGCGGACACGCTACGGCGACGGCTCCCGTCACTCCCGGCGCGCCCGGGACGGGAAAGCCCGGCCCGGTCACGAGACCGGCCGGCACCGCTGCCCCCGACCACGCCGGAACATCGGGCGCCGTCACCGCCAGCGACGGTCGGCCGCCTGCTGGAGCGCAAGCGGCAGGGAAAGGCGCCATCCGAACGTCCGCCGCCGTAGCCGGGGTCTGCGCACGCGTCTCCTCCACCCGCAGGACGTCGGCGTGGTCATCCACCCAGGAGTCGACTGCGGCGCGGCGTCGTCCACGACCCGATCAAGGTACGACGTATCCGGCGGAACCAAGGTCAGGTATTCGCCTGTGGCGTCAGGCAGGATCTGGCCTGGGCCGGACCCTTGGGATCGTCGTCGGCGGCCTGAGGATGACCGGGACCCGCCAGCTCCCCATGCCTCGAACCCCTCACTGATCGCCACTCCGCCTGGTCGATCCGTGGAGCCTTCCTCAAGGCGGCTCCTGTGCAGGACAGAGCTCAACTATCCGGACCTCGAATTGCTTCATTCTTGCTCGGAAAAGGCGGAAGGTAATGGTAAGCCTCAAGCGAGGTTCTCCCATATCAACATCGAACCGACCTCGAGATCCCCGCCCCGCATCGGGACGAGATGAGCCACTTCAATCCTCGCGGCGAGTGATGCTTTGGAGATGTTTTAGCTGGCACTGCTCCCCGAACTCAACGACTAGTTTGGTTGCTCTCTCGGATGCGCTGGTGACGAACCCACCGATTACGCTACATAGTGCGTCTCGGGTACCAGGCAGGGGAAAATGCCAGGACCTTGCACCTATGTGGATCACTGGATCCGACAGTGCGCGAAGGATCGGTCCATCAAATTGGAACTCAACGAAATCACGCACGAAGCAGACAGCACTCAGCTCGTGATCCACCAAGTCTGCGAGTACGAACGCTGCTACCATAGAATATGAGACCACGGATCGAGCTTGGAAACAGTTCGGCCCGTCAGGGGGCCGATACTTTGGTGGTGACGATTCATGAAAGCAACGCGACGGCTGTGTAGATGCGACGCATCCATTATTCGAACGCCTGCAACTCGTGGGTCAAGCCCAAGTCCGCCGGAACCGCCTGTATATTGAATCCCAGAGCCGAAGTAGGCCTTAGGAGCTGTCGCTCCCGCCGGAACCGCCGCGGGCGGGCCGTCCCTGAAGTCCCAGGAGAGGCAGGCCATGCGACCGACCGTGAGCCCAGACCCACTCCGGTTCGGTAGCCGGCGACAGCGCTCCTCGTCTCGGCCGTGGCCGGCGATGGGCCCGCCAGCCGATCCAGTGGCTCCGAGGTCGACCATGTGGTGGATCTGGAGTCTCTCATCGTCGACTGTCCTGTCACGAGTGCGATGGCGCGGTGACGCTCAATCTAGGACGGCGACGGTCTCCGATGCGCACGTCGTCTCGTCCTCAGCTAGACCCGCCAGACCGCCGTCCTATGGTTCAAGACCATCCAACTGGTCAAACTCAACGGGTTCGCCGTCCACATCGATCCGGAGAGACGATCCATCGTAAATCGCTTCACGGTTTACCCGGTCGCCGGTCGGGCGAAGATCTCGCCTTGACAGAGCGACCGCTTCGTCTGCAAGCGCTACAGTGTATTGGTCAGCTCCCGGGTCGCCGGCCGGGGGAACATCGTCGATGCCAAGTAGATGTGGCGGAAGTCCGGTAACTACCCCACGCTGTCCGACGACCCCGAGGCCCCGAGTCTTGGTCGAATCGAGCACCTCGACTACCTCGAAGAAGTCTAACGGCCTCAATGTGTGACATGCCCTAGTGGTGAAACATTGACGTGCCGACCATCTCGCGAGAACCGACCGATTTGTTCTCGACCCTTACGAGATAGCTGGGTGTGCAGAACCACCGGTTGGTCGTTAGCGTCGTAGAAAGTAGTCTTGGCGGGTCTAGCTCTAAGGGCCAAAGGTGTCACCCCATGCCCGCAGGTAACCCTGCGCCAAAGGGCCGGCTAGTGCCCAGACCGCATTCGAGTCTTGACCGTTGCGCTCCACCTGGACGACGAGGGCCTCGAGAAAGCCGGTTGCGACAGCGTCCTTCAGCTGGTCGTCGCCATAACGCAAAGCATCCTCAACAGCAGCGAAAAGATGAGAGCGCCGGTCCTCGATCATAAAGGCGAATATACGTGCAACGACTTTCGCAAGCCGAGACATTAGGAGGGTCGTTGGAGGACCTTCGGGCCAAGATATGGCTAGTGATCCAATCTCAGCTGAGGCGTCTTCAGCGATTGCCATGACCTCGGTGACAAACTGTTGAAGCGTAGTCATCGTCCTGCCAACGCATTTGCATGTCGCGAACAACGTTCTCAGCACCAGCACGGTCACCAGGCACAGCAGTCAGGTTCCTAACCATCGTTCTAGCATCCTGATATAGTCATTGGCCTTCTGAACATGCGACCGACCCCCGACTCGAGCCCCAGTGGCAAATTTGTGGCGTACAGCCGCAGCCGTGGAGCCGCTTCCTATGCGCGGCCCGGGACGATAGAGATCATCGAGTAGGCCAGAGAGCTCCGAGCCGACGGTATCGGGCCTCCCCATTGCTGCACGCAGCTCATCCTTGTACACCTCGTGTGCAGCACGGTTCTCTGCTCCGCTTGTGAGGCAATGCTTCAGACCCAGCGGATCGCTCCAGCCCGTAGGATAGAGCACGTAGCTGCGCGGGCTCCGTCCCCCAACCAGCCCTATCGAGTCACTGGAGTTGTAACGCGACGAGTTCGGGTCGTAGTAACGAAAGTAGTTGTAGTTCGACCCCGATTCGGGCTCGAAGACCTGACCGGGGATGCGAAGGTGACAGTCACCATCAGTAGATCGAGCCAATGCGGGGACGCCCCACAGGCTGCCGTGGTGACGCCGCGCGTCGACCATCTCTGAGGGGACCCCGTTGAGTGGTCCAGCCGCTATGGGAGTGCTGGCTGGTTGTTG
>JAUJLZ010000379.1 GCA_030447125.1 Acidimicrobiales bacterium | reverse complement strand
ACGGCCACGGCGTCGAGGTAGGTGGGTCCGGGCTGGCGGGGCTTGCCGTGGAAGTGCCGCCAGAAGGGGTCGGAGAAGGCGTCGGTCGACAGCGCCGAGAGGTAGATGAAGGCTTCCTCCCGGCAGGCGATGTCGAGCTTGGCCACGAAGCCGGCGGCGTCGTCGATCAGGGGCAGCACGTAGGAGCACAGGACCACGTCGGCGGGAGCGACCTCGGCCTCCTCCCACCTTTCGGTGACCGTGGTCACGTTGGTGAGCCGGGCTCGCCGGGCGGCGCTGCGCAGCAGGGAGCCCATGACCGGGCTGGCGTCGACGGCCACCACCTCGGCCACCCGGGGCGCCAGGGCCAACGTGAAGCGCCCGGGGCCGGCGCCCACATCGAGCACGGTGGAGGTCGAGCGGGCCACTCGGCGGACACGAGCGAGGAGGGGGTCGCGGGCGGCGCTCCCGGTGGTGTGGGAGGCGAAGCGCCGGGCCCGCGAGCGCGAGTCCCAGTAGTCCGCTCCGACCGCCCCGCCACCAGGGGTCAGGCGGTCCATCTCCGCCCGCCGAGCCCGCACGAGGCGCCGCCAACGCTTCGAGGCCCCTTCCGCGCGAGGGGTCGAGGACCTCACCGTCGCTCCATGCCGTATTCTTGGCCGTCACCGAGACCGAAAGCGAGGCCATGCTGGTGGCTGATGACGCTGTAGCCCAGGAGGGCGCCGACCTGTCGGCCCCGCACAAGACCGGAGGGGTGTGGTGAACGGATTCCAACGCCTCGTGGCGTTCATCTCGTTGGGTGTGGTCGCCCTGGCGATCGTCTTCGCCCTGTTGCCCTTCACCTTCGCCGACACCGTCCAGTGCGGCCCGGCCCTGCTCGGCTCCCAGCCCCGATCGGCCACACCTCCTGTGGGACTGGTCCAGCCCGAGCGCGACTGCGAGCGGACGGGCCGCAGCCGGCTGGCCACCGCGGGCTTCGTCGCCATCCTCGCGGTGGTGACCGGGGCTGGCGTGACCCAGGTGAAGGAGCCGGGGAAGGACTGTCGCGACGGTCACCACGCCGACTGCCACGGGGGCTGGCCGGCACTCGTGGGCCTCAACCGCTTCGCCTGTCGGTGCTCCTGCCACTTGGCGAGTTGAGCTGACCAGTTGCTCCCGTCAGGGTCCGTCGGTCACCACCACGGTGTAGCGGGCGCCGTTGGAGCTGATGTCCAGCCGATAGGTACCGCCCTCGGTGATGGTCGAATCGCCCTGGCCCTGGGCCTCGATGGTCTCGACCACCTCGCCGGTCGCGTCCTGCACCTCGATGGTGGCCGTACCGTTCACGACGTCCCAGCGGATGTCCCAGTCGTCGTCGACGGTGAAGTCGTCGGTGGTCTGGTCGTCGTTCGACTGGTAGGTGCCGGTGAACACCCCGTTGCCCACGACCGTCTGTCCGCCACTCCGGTTGCTCTGGCTCTGGTTGCCCTCACTTCGGTTGCCTCGACCTTGGTTCCCCTCCGAGTCGTCGTCAAAGGGCCGGGTCGACGAGGTCGACGAGGTGGAATCGTCGGCTTCCTCTTCGATGGTGGAGGTGGTGGAGGGCGCCGCTGCTCCGAACGGCTCCTGCTCACCGCGATCAGCCGCCAACCAGGCCAGCGTGGCTCCGGCGCCACCGAGGAGAAGGGCCAAGACCGCCACGACCGCGACCTGGCCCGGTCGCCATCCCGAGGGTCGTCCCGGTTCCGGTGCACGTTCCAGGGGTGGGCTCATCGGCTGGGTGTGGCCAATCGGGATCGCCGTCGTGGGGTCCTCGTCGCTGTCGGCCATGGTCATCGACGGTACTGCCGGTCTACGGTGCAGGGCAGTCGAGCTGAGGAGGAACGGTGAACGATCCGATGTTTCCCGAGGACCGAGTGATCCGAGAGGAGCGGGTGGTGGAGCGGGGCCCGGCACCAGCCCGGGGCCGGCGGACGATCATCGAACGTCGGGCAGGAGGTGGGTCCGGCCACGGCATGAACCCCCTCGGCGTGGGCCTCGCCGTCGTCCTGGTCATCTTCATCCTGGTGCTGATCTTCGGCTTCTTGGTGTAAGCGCCTTCCGACCCGGCCGGTCTTGGTGCCGACCGCTAGGGTTACCCGTCCGGGCGGCGTGGCCGAGTGGTTGAGGCAAGGGCCTGCAAAGCCCTGTACCCG
>JAUJLZ010000378.1 GCA_030447125.1 Acidimicrobiales bacterium | reverse complement strand
TCGTGCGCACCTACCGGGCCGAGCGCAACCAGACGGTGGTGTGCCTGCTCGACAGCGGCCGGACCATGGCCGCCCGGGTGGACGGTGTCCCCCGCCTCGAACACGCCATGGACGCGGTCATGATGCTCACCCACGTGGCCAGCCGGCTCGGGGACCGGGCCGGCCTGTTGGCCTTCGACCGGGAGGTGCGGGCGGTGGTGGGACCCCGCCACGGCCCCGGCCAGCTGGCCCGGGTGACCGAGGCCCTGTACGACCTGGAGCCGGCGCTGGTGGAGAGCGACTACCGGGGCGCCTTCTCCCACACCCTGGCCCGCTTCCGACGTCGCGCCCTGCTGGTGGTGTGCACCGAGCTCGCCGAGCAGGCCTTCACCGAGACGCTGCTGCCGGCCCTGCCCCTGGTGGGTCGCCACCACCTCGTGGTGGTGGCCGCGGTGGCCGACCCGGCCCTGTTCCACTGGGCCGCCTCGACGCCCGCCGACGCCAGCGCGACCTACCGCAAGGCGGCGGCGGTAGCGGCGCTGGCCGAGCGCCGGCGGGTGGCGGCCCGGCTCCGGGGCCTCGGCGCCACCGTGGTGGACGCCCCGCCGGGGGATCTGGCCCCTCGCCTCACCGACGCCTACCTCCGGGTCAAGGCCACCGGCCGTCTCTAGCCGCCAGGGAAACCGAGCAAAGCGAGCTTTCCCTGGCGGAAGGAACATGGGTGGCGCCGGGAGGCGCCGCTACGCCTTCCTGCGAGCGAAGCGAGCGTCAGCCCTGGGGCTGACCGGGGGGCTGCTTGCGCAGGTTGTCGGCGGCACCCTTGGCCTTGGTGGCGAAGCCCTGCACCTTGTCGGCGTGCTTGCCCTGGGTCCGGCGGTTGATGGCCTCGGCCGTCCTGTCCACCGTCTGGTCGATCCTGGCCCCGTTGTTGCGGGCCAGTTCGGTGGCCTTGCCCTTGACCTTGTCGAAGATGCCCATGTCGTCGTCTCCTCCTGCGATCGAGGCCGCTCCCTGCCTCACGGCCATGCTGGGTTCAACCTACCGGCAGGCTCCTCCCTTCATTCTGACCCTTCCAGCGGTTGCCATCACCACCGCTGAAGGGGTCAGAACGGGTGGAGGGTGGGCAGGAGGGGTGGGTGAGCACCAGCGGGCGGCGACGCGACCAGGGCCTGGCCGAGGATGTCGCCGACCTGTTGGGCCACGACGATCGGCTGGGCCGCGTCGAGGTGGAGGTCAGAGTGGACGGCGGGGTGGTCCACCTGGGCGGGGAGGTGCCCACCGAGGCGGAGCGGCGGCTGCTGCGGATGCTGGTGGGTCGCCTCCGCAACGTCCTGGCCGTGTGGGACCTCGTCCGCCTGGCGGGCCAGCCGAGCCTGCGTGTCGTCGACATCGGTTGCGGAGGCACCACCCAGTACCCCGGGTCGATCGGGATCGACCGGGTCGCCTCGCCCGTCACGTCGGTGGTGGCCGACCTGGAGGGGGGACTGCCCCTCGCTCCCGGCTCGGTCGACCACCTCTTCGTGGTCCACGTCCTCGAGCACGTCTACGACCCCGTGGGCCTGATGAACGAGGTGCACCGGGTGCTGCACGCCGACGGTGTCGTCCACCTCCTCGTGCCCCACTGGCGCCACCCCAACGCCGTGGCCGATCCCACCCACGTGCGTTACTACGGCGCCGAGACCTTCGGGTGGTTCTGCCAGGACCGCCCTGGTGTCTCCTGCTTCGAGCCGCTGTCGGTGTCGGTCCGAGACGACACCGTCTTCGCCGATCTGCGGCCGGTCGATCCTGCCGGGGTGCCCAGCCCCGAGGTCCTGGCTCGCTGGTTCGACTGAGCCGGCCGTTGACAGCGCCGTCCCCCCTGGACGACCCCTAGCCGCGGCGGGACCGACCCCTAAGCTCTCCCGGTGCCCTTCTCCCTGGCGCCGGCCGAACCCGAGCGCTCGAAGCTGTTGCCCATCGACATGCCCTACGTGGCCGACGTGCTCTTGCGCCTGCTGGCCGTGCCCAGCCCCTCGGGACGGACCGACCACATCATGCAGCTCATCGGTGAGGAGATCGTCGCCCTGGGGATGCCCTTCGAGCTGACCCGCCGGGGCGTGCTGCGGGGGGAGCTGGCCGGCGAGGGTGGCCCCGAGACCCCCGACCGGGCGGTCATCGTGCACGCCGACACCATCGGCTGCATGGTCAAGCGG
>JAUJLZ010000069.1 GCA_030447125.1 Acidimicrobiales bacterium | reverse complement strand
TGGTTCCGACAGGGCAAGCCTCGGATGGCTCGCTTCGCTCGCCATGCTCGGCGCCCTGTCGGTCAGGTGAGGTCGTCGACCAACCGGGTCTCGGAGTTGACCTCCACCACCAGCGACCCTCGTACCGGCGACCCGGCCTGGCCTGGTGGCGGGCCCACCTCCAGGTCGAAACGACCGACCGTGCTCGAGGTCGCCTCCCGCACGGCGCCGTCGTCGAGGTCGAGGGTCGCTTGGTAGTCGCTCACCTGCGTCCCCGACAGGCGCAGGGTGCCGTCGGCCCCGGGGAACACCGAGTCGAGGGGTAGGCGGGCGGCCGAGGCCAGGCGGGCGACCTCCTCGTCGTCGACCACGCCCAGCTCCACCAGGCGCCCCGAACCGGTCAGGGCGGTGGATGCACTCACGCCGGGGAGCTGGATGGCGTCATCGATGACCCAGCTGGCGCCAGGGACCAGTGGTTGGTCGGGCGGCGCCCCGGCCGCGGCGGGGAAGATCTCGGAGATGCCGAGCATCCCCAAGCGCTCGTCGGGCACGCCCTCGATCGACTGGACCTCCTCGAGTTGCGCGGCCCGGTCGAACACCACCTCGAAGACCCGATCCTCGGCCCCAGGCTCCCGGAGCAGCACCCGCACGAGCACCCCCTCGTCGCCGGCGCGCAAGACCGTGTGCTCGGCGCTGAGCACCACGTCCTCTTCGCGGATCTCGGGCTCCCCCCGGCCCAGGTCGACCTCGGAGGTGGTGCGCACCTCGACCTCGTAGCGGTACACGGCGCCGACCTCAGGCCGGAAGGTGAGGCGGACCGCGCCCGGTCTACAGGCGGTCAGCCCCCCGACCGCCACCACGCAGGCGAGGGCGACGGGAGTGAGGCGGCGCAGTCGGAGGAAGCGGGGGGCGCGGGGCATGGCAGGGCGACGGTAGCGTCCCTGCCGGTGGACCTCCCGTCGCTCTTCGACCCGTTCCTCGCCCAGCCCGAGTGCTCCGCCGTGCTCAGCGACTTCGACGGCACCCTCGCACCCATCGTCGACGACCCCGCCGCCGCCATCCCCCTACCCGGAGCCGCCGACGTGTTGGCCCGCCTGGCCGGTCGCTTCGCCCTGGCCGGGGTCGTCTCCGGACGCCCGGTGGCCTATCTGGTCGAGCAGCTCGGGACCGGCCTGTGGCTCTCGGGCCTGTACGGCCTGGAGCGCTTCTCCCACGGCCAGCCCGTCGAGGTGGCCGAGGCCGAGCGGTGGCGACCGGTGGTGGCCGACACCGTCGCCGGGGCCCTGGCTGAGCTCGGCTCGATGGTGGAGGACAAGGGCCTGTCGCTCACCCTGCACTTTCGCACCCAACCCGAGCGGGGGGACGAGGTCCGTGCGTGGGCCGAGGCCGAGGCCGAGGCCCGGGGGCTGGAGGTGCGCCAGGCCCGAGCTTCGGTGGAGCTGCACCCTCCGGTGGCCATCGACAAGGGCACCGAGGTGGAGGAGCTGGCCCGGGGGATGCAGGCCGCCTGCTTCCTCGGTGACGACGTGGGCGACGTGTCCACGTTCGACGCCCTCGACCGTCTGGCCGCCACCGGCATGCACACCGTGCGGGTGGCGGTGGCCAGTGACGAGGCCCCCGCCGCCCTGCTCGAGCGGGCCGACCTCGTGGTGGAGGGGCCGCCGGGTGCGCTGGCCCTGCTCGAGGAGCTGGCCGGTTCGGCCCCGCCTCCGGGTTGACGACCACCGCCAAGCGCTTTACCGGCCTGACGTCGCCGCCCGCACCTGGTCGGCGACCCAGTCGGCGGGTGCCCGCGACCCGGCCAGGGCCCGCACCGCTCGGGCGTGGTCCCGGCGCTCCCCCTCGCCCATGGCCAGGGCCCGGTGCAGCACCTCGGAGGTGGCGGTGACGTCGAAGGGGTTGATGCCCAGTGCTACAGCACCGAGCTCCGACCACGCTCCCGACTCCCGGCTGAGGACCACCACGCCGTCGCGCTCGTTGACCAACGGACCCTCCTTGGCCACCAGGTTGAGCCCGTCGCGCACGGGGTTGACCACCAAGACGTCGTAGCGGCGGAGGCCTGCGACCGATCGGGCGAAGTCGTCGGCGTCGTCGTAGACGATGGGCGTCCACCCCGGGGTGGCCCAGGTCTGGTTGATCCGCCGCACCAGCCCGTCGACCTCCTGGCGGTAGGCCAGGTACTCCGCCAGCCCCTCCCTGGAGGGGTAGACGAAGGCGGCGAACACGACGTGCTCCCGCCATTGGGGATGGGTCGTGAGGAGGTCCTCGAAGGCGAGGAAGCCCCGCAGCAGGTTCTTCGACAGCTCGATGCGGTCGACCCGCGCGATCAACCGGCGATCCCCGACCTGGCGCTCCAGGTCGAACAGGGCTGCACCACAGGCCTCGGAAGCGGCCACCTTGGCGATCTCGGCCGGCTCGACCGCCGCCGGCGACACGAAGGTGGGACAGGGCGGGCGTCCGAGGAGCTCGCGGCAGCAGGCGTCGAAGGCGGTCGCCCACCGAGGCGCCTGGAAGCCACAGGCGGCGTGGGCGGCCAGGCCGTCGAGCAGCTCGATGCCCACCTCGTCGGGCAGGATGCGCAGGTCGTCAGGGCCGCCGAAGGGCGTGTGATGGAAGTGCACCGGGGTGAGGTCGGGACGCTCGTCGGCCAGCGTGGCGGCCAGCAGGGTCAGGTGGTAGTCCTGCACCAACACGAGGGCACCGGCCGGCGCCTCGTCGATGACGGCCCGGGCGAAGGCGGCGTTGATCCGGCGGTAGGACTCCCAGGCCCGGTACCAGTGCCGGTCGAAGCGGGGCCGCCGGGCGCTGTCGTAGAGGCGGTGGTGGACGAACCACAGCGCTCCCGACGAGACGACGTCGTAGTAGCCCCGGTAGTCGTCGGCGTCGAGGACCAGGGAGCGCACCTGGAACCCCTCAGCCTCGACCATGCCCGCCGCCGCCCGACGGTCTCCGTCCGTGATGGCCCCGGCGATCCAGGTGGCCCCTGAGCCGGCCACGGCTGGTCCGAGGGCGGAGACCAGACCGCCCCCGCCCCGGCGGGCGAGAAGGGACCCGTCGTCGGCGGTGCGAAACGACAGCGGACCGCGGTTGGAGACGATCACCAGGTCCCTGGTCCCCTCGACGCTCACCGGCGACACGGTAGCCAGCCGAGCGGTTCCCGACCGGGTGGGGCCCTCTGGCCCGAGGCGAGACCGGGCCAGGCCAGGCAACATGGGGTGGTGCACGTCGTGGCTGCGCCCGACAAGTTCCGGGGGACCCTGAGCGCGCGCGCGGCGGCTCGGGCCATCGTGCACGCCGCCGAGGGGGCCGGCTGCAGTGTCGACACCGCACCCGTGGCCGACGGGGGCGAGGGAACTCTCGAGGCGCTGGGGGGTGCCAACCGTCGCACCGTCGTCACCGGGCCGCTGGGCGACCTGGTGGAGGCGGGGTGGCGTTGCGACCGGGGAGAGGGCCCGCGCCAGGCCGTGGTGGAGATGGCCCTGGCCTCGGGCCTCGATCTGGTGGGCGGTGCCGAGGGCAATGACGCCGTGGCCGCGTCGACCCATGGCACCGGGGAGTTGGTGGCGGCCGCCCTCGACGCCGGTTGTCGGCGGGTGATCGTCGGCGTGGGCGGTTCCGCCTCCACCGACGGTGGCCTGGGCGCCGTGCGGGCGCTGGAGCCCCTGGGCCGGCTGCGGGGGGTGGAGCTGGTGGTGGGCTGCGACGTGCGCACCACCTTTGTGGAGGCGGCCCGGGTGTTCGCCCCCCAGAAGGGGGCCAGCACCGCCCAGGTGGAGCTGTTGCACCGGCGACTGAAGCGCCTGACCCAGGTCTACGAGCAGACGCACGGCGTCGACGTGCGCGACATCCCCGGCGGTGGCGCGGCGGGCGGCCTGGCGGGCGGCCTGGCTGCCATCGGCGCCCGCCTCGTCGCCGGCTTCGAGCTGGTGGCCGAGGAGGTCGGGCTGGCCGAACGCCTGGAAGGGGCCGACCTGGTCGTGACCGGCGAGGGCTTCCTCGACGAGCAGTCCTTCGCCGGCAAGGCGGTGGGAGGGGTGGTCGAGCTGGCTCGGGCGGTTGGCGTCGGGGTCCTGGCCGTGGTGGGCGAGGTGCTGGAGGGAGTCGAGGTGCCGGCCGGCGTGGAGGTCGTCTCCCTGGTCGCTCGCTACGGGCGGGACCGGGCCCTGTCCGAGGCGGCGGTGTGCATCGAAGACGCCGTGGCGAGCCACCTGGCCGCTCTCTAGGGGCCGGTTCACGCCCGCACCTCTGCCTCCCGTTCGGCGTCCAGGCGAGCGATAGCGTGGCACCCATGAGCCAGCGCATCCGGCGTGGCGGACAGGTGGCGTGGGCGCTCGTCGGTCTGGCCGCGCTCCTCGCCCTGGTGGGCCTGGTGGGCTGGGCGATCAGGGTGGTGTGGCCCCCGCTGATCCTGGCCGGGGCCATCGTGTTCCTCCTCAATCCTGCGGTCACCGCCCTGCAGCGCCGCCATGTCCCCCGCCTGGCGGGCACCGCTCTTTCCTACCTGGGCTTCTTCGCCGGTGTGGCCCTCGTCGGTCTCATCGTGGTCCCGCTGGCCGCCGACCAGACCGAGGACCTGGCTGAGGAGGCACCGCGGGTCAGGGCCGACATCGAGCGTTGGATCAACGACCGAGCGGAGCAGTCGCAGAACTGGGTCATCGCCCTGCCGAGCGTGGGCGAGCTGGAGAGCCAGGTCGGCACCGAGGCCGGAGGCTCGGGCCTGGGTGACACCATCGACACGGTCCGCGACGTCGGCAGCCGGGTGTTCCACGTCCTGCTCATCGTGCTGCTGGCCCCCATCATCGCCTTCTACCTGCTCACCGACCTGCCCCGCCTGCGGGTGGTGGCCGAGTCGCTGGTACCGGAGCGGGCCCGGGAGGAGACCCTGATCCTGGCCACGCGCCTCAACCAGGCCGTCGGCGGCTTCTTCCGGGGCCAGCTCCTGGTGGCGCTCATCGTCGGGGTGTTGATCTCGATCGGCTTGGCCCTGATCGACCTGCCCTTCTGGCTGATCGTGGGCATGGTGGCTGGCCTGTGCAACGTGGTCCCCCTGGTGGGGCCCTGGGCCGGGGGGGTGCTCGGCGTCGTCATCGCCCTGACCACGCGCGACGCCACCACCGCCATCTGGGTCGTGGTGATCATGGCCGGTGCTCAGCAGCTCGACAACCACTTCATCAGCCCCATGGTCATGCAGCGGGCGGTCAAGCTCCATCCCGCCATGGTGATGCTCGCCCTGCTCGTCGGCGGCACCGCCGGGGGCGTGTTCGGACTGCTCATCGCCGTGCCCGCGGCCGCCGTGCTCAAGATCCTCGTCAGCCACCTCTGGCACACCTACGTCCTGGGGGAACCCCTGGAGGCGGTGGCCGCTCGAGCCGAAGCAGCTGACGCCGCCTCCGTCCCGGGCATCGTGCGCAGCGTGGGCGAGCTGGGGCCCGACGGCCGCAAGGCTGCCACCGATCCGGGGGCCACCGATCCGGGGGCCACCGATCCTGCGGCCACCGATCCTGCGGCCCCCGATCCTGCGGGCCCCGATCCGGGGGATGGCTCCGAGCGGCCCGAGCCGTCGGTCACTCCCGCTCGGGGCTGACGAGGCGATGCGCATCGTGTCCCTGTTGCCCTCGGCCACGGAGATCCTCTTCGCCGTGGGGGCAGGCGAGCAGGTGGTAGGGGTGACCTTCGAGTGTGACTTTCCGCCCGAGGCCCGCACCCGTCGCATCGTGTCCGACACCACCCTGCCCCCGGACCTGACGCCCGCCCAGATCGACGACGAGGTGCGAGCCCGCATCGGCGCCGGCGACGACCTGTACACCCTCGACGCGGGCGCCTTGTCCGACCTCGACCCCGACCTCGTGGTCACCCAGGACCTGTGCGCGGTGTGCGCCGTCGACGTGTCCGAGGTCGACCACGCCCTGGCCCACCTGGGTTGTCGGGCCCGGGTGCTGACCCTCGACCCCACGAGGCTGGACGAGGTCCTCGAGTCGATCGCCGAGGTCGGCCGGGCCACGGGCACCCCCAGCAAGGCCCACGAGGTGGTGGCCGGGCTGCGGGGCCAACTCGCCCGGGTGGCTGCCCTCGTCGCCGGTCGGCCCCGACCTCGCCTGGCGGTGCTGGAATGGACCGACCCGCCCTACTCCCCCGGGCACTGGATCCCCGACCTGGTGGCCGCCGCCGGCGCCCAGTCGGTGCTCGGGGTCGCCGGGGGTCGCTCCGGTCCCATCGAGTGGGACGACCTGGCCGCCGCCGAGCCCGACCTCATCGTGGTCGCCCCCTGCGGCTACGGCTTGGACGACTCGCTCCGTCTGGCCGGGGAACTGGTGGCCTCCGGCGTCCTGCCGACCGGCGTGCCCGTGTGGGCGGCTGACGCCAACGCCGCCTTCGTCCGCCCCGGCCCCCGCCTGGTCGACGGGGTCGAGGCCCTGGCCGCCGTGGCTCACCCCGGCGTGGTCCCTCCCCACCCCGACCTCCTGGTCCCAGTGGCCCTCCCCGCCTGAAGCTGCGACCCGATGACGCTCTCGGGTCGGCCCCGGAGACGCCGCGCCACGCCCCCTGGTCTGAGGGAGGAGGACTGGTCTAGCCTCCCACGTCCAGCCGTTCCTGCGTCACGACAGCACTGACGGCGCAGCATCCCGACCAGGAGGTCAGTTGTGAAGTTCGTGCTTGATGTCACTCTGGAAGAGCTCGACTTTGACGAGGACCCTGCAGAAATAGGACAGCGGTTCTTGGCCATCCTCACCAACACGGAAGTTCATGGCGTGAAGGCCGTGAACGGCATCGAAGTGAGCAGTGAAGCTGGAGAACAGAGGCCCGACGAGAAGGGCAGCGGCGTACATCCCAACTAGCCCCGCCGGCGTCAGGGCATGCGGTCCCGGTAGGCGGGGACATCCACCAACGGGGGCCGCCACCGCAGCGCCGGAGCGTCCCCCGCCTGGGCCACGCCGGCCCGGTCGAGGGCGGTGGCCAGGACCGCCTCGGCGTGAACGGTGAGCTCGTGCAGCGGGCGGTTGCGATGGGAGCGGTGCCCGAGCTCGACCTGGGCCATGGCCCCCACCCCGACCAGGGCGGCTACGTCGACCAGCAGCCCGAGGTCGACGCCGTAGCCGGCGGCGAAGGGGACCCGTTCCAGCAGGCTTCGCCGGCCGCCGTACTCACCCGACAGAGGCTGGATGAAGCCGCGCAGATGGGGGAAGAGCCGGGCCAGCAACGGTCGGGCCACCAGCTCGGTCACCCGGCCACCTTCATCGGGCTGCCCGTCGAGGTCGCGCCGGTAGGTGCCCTTGACGAAGTCGACCGAGGGGTCGAGGAGCAGCGGGGCCACCAGGGCGGAGACGAAGCGGGAATCGAAGCCCACGATGTCGGCGTCGCACCAGATCACCACATCACCCCGACAGGCAGCCAGGGACTTCCACAGCGCCTCCCCCTTGCCCGTGGCCGGCCCGCAGCTGGGGAGGACGTCGCCGGCACCCACGACCCGGGCACCGGCTCGGCGGGCCACGGCGACGGTGGCATCGACGGAGCCGTCGTCGACCACGACGACTTCGTCGACCAGTTGGTAACGCCGGACCAGGTGTTCCACGACTTGGGCGACGATCGGCCCCACCGTGGCCGCCTCGTCCCGAGCCGGCAGGCAGACCGAGACGGTGCTGGCGCCCTTGTGCGCCACCAGGTCCTCGAGGCCCAGATCGGTGGTCGAATCGATGGTCACGGGGCGTCCAGGTTGCGAGGAGGGCCGGGGGGTGGTTTCCTGGTTAGCACTCGACCATCGAGAGTGCTAACGCAGTTCGGTTGGCACGCCAGGGTCGACGTGCACAGTGAGACGCCCTGAGGGACCCCCCCGCCGGGCGAACCCGAAGAGTTCCAACGGAGGAGCAACGTGTCCAAGCTCATCGCCTTCAACACTGAGGCCCGGCGCGGTCTGGAGAGCGGGATGAACCAGCTCGCCGACGCCGTGCGGGTCACCCTCGGCCCGCGTGGCCGCAACGTCGTACTCGACAAGAAGTGGGGTGCTCCCACCATCACCAAGGACGGCGTTTCCGTCGCCAAGGAGATCGAGCTCGAGGACCCCTACGAGCGCATCGGGGCCGAGCTGGTCAAAGAAGTGGCCAAGAAGACCGACGACGTCGCCGGTGACGGCACCACCACCGCCACCGTGCTGGCCTGGGCCATG
>JAUJLZ010000068.1 GCA_030447125.1 Acidimicrobiales bacterium | reverse complement strand
TCGGAGACCAACATCCGCGGCTTTGCCTCCGATCGCGCCAGCTGGCTCAAGTACACCCTCGAACAGTGCGAACTGGCCGCCGCTGCCGGCGTCCCCATGGACGGGTACTGCTGGTTCCCGTTCATCGACTCCGCCGATTGGGACTCCCTGCTCTTCCGCTGCGAGGGCAACATCGATCCGGTGGGGGTCCACTGGCTCGACGAGCGACTGGCCCGCCGGGCATCGTCGATGTCGCGGTCCTACGCCCTGGCCGCCGCCGGGGTGCCCGCCGCCGAGCTCCCCGCCTACCGGTGGCAGGAGCCGGTCGCCTCCTGGCTACGGGGCTACCAACGCCACATCGAGCACTGGAACTGGGAACCACCACCCCAGGCTGAGGTGTGCTCGAACACCACCCCGCCTGACGCCAAGATGGAGCTGCGGATCGTCGATGCACCATGATCTCGCCCTGAGGGACAGGGCCGGGGGCAGGGCGCCGGCCGCCTGGTGACCCCGATGGAGGTCGCAGCCATCTTTCGCAACCCGCTGTACCCGGTGGTGCTGGCCGACCCCTTCGTGTTGAAGTTCAACGGGTCCTACTACGCCTACGGCACCCCCGCGTCAGGTGCGATCCCGGTGCTGCGCTCCCCCGACCTCGTCGACTGGGAACAGGCCGGCGTAGCGGTGGAGGCGCCACCTGCGGACCAGCAGCATTGGGCTCCGGAAGTGGCGTACGAGAACGGGAGCTTCTTCCTCTACTACTCCACCGGGAGCCCCGAGGGACAGGGCCACCAGCTCCGCGTCGCCGTCTCCACCTCTCCCACCGGTCCGTTCGACGAACGCCACGAGGTGCTGGACCGCCACGATCCCTTCACCATCGACGGCCACCCCTTTCGGGACGACGACGGCGAGTGGTACTTGTTCTACAGCCGTGACTTCCTCGATGGGGACCGGGTGGGGACCGGCATCGTCGTCGACCGGCTGGTCGACATGGTGGGCCTGGCGGGTGAGGCAGCGACCGTGCTCCGGCCTCACGCCGAGTGGCACATCTTCGAACGGGACCGGCGGTGGTACGACCGGGTGGGGGACTGGTACACCGTCGAAGGCCCGTTCGTGCGCAAGCACGACGGAAGGTACTGGTGCTTCTACAGCGGCGGCGCCTGGCAGGCGGGCAACTACGGGGTCGCCTGTGCGGTTGCCGACCATCCGATCGGCCCCTACGAGCCGGTGGCGGCTCCCGACGGCGCCACCATCTTGCGCACCGCTCCAGGGCGGGCCATCGGTCCCGGGCACGCGTGCGTCGTGGTGGCCCCTGACAACATCAGCGAGTACCTCGTGTACCACGCTTGGGATCCGTCACTCAGCGGGCGCTACATGTGCGCCGACCCGCTGGTGTGGGTGGAGGGCCAGCCCACGTCGTGCGGACCGTGCACCGACCCCCAGCCGTCTCCGCCCCAGCCTGCGTTTCGTGAGCTCTTCGACGGCACCACCACCACCCGGCTGGATCCCGGCCGTTGGCAGACACGCGGACGGTGGGAGGTGCACGGAGGCCAAGCCGTCCACCTCGGAGACGCCCCGGCCCGGGCCCTCATCAGCCTCATCCCGTCGTCGTCGTACCTCCTGGAGGTCAACCTCTGTCCGGGTCCCCACTCGTCGAGCCGCGCGGTCTACGGCGTGCTCAGCTCGTATCACGACGAGGACACCTACGACGCCGTGTTGATCCGTGCCTGGGATCGACGGGTGATCTGGCGGCGCCTGCGAGACGGCACCGTCGAAGAGACGGCGCTGGCCACCCTGACTCGGGACTTCGACACCGCCGCCTACCACCAGCTGCTCGTACGGC
Organism: Acidimicrobiales bacterium; assembly: GCA_030447125.1. The sequence goes on along the minus strand of JAUJLZ010000068.1, from coordinate 6,327 downwards.
GCGCCGCGGGCGCTCTGGCCGTCACCCTCGACGGAGTGACACTCCGGCCAGCGAGGGACCCGTCCGCTCCCGGAGCAGTGGGATTGTGGACCAACGGGCCCAGCGCCTTCACCGGCATCGCCCTCACCAACCTCGACGAGGGCCACTGACCACGGACCCAGGGCCTTCGCGGGCAAGCTTGACAAGCTCCTCGCCGGGGTAATGCCTTTTCCTTCCCTGATGCGCGTACCCGCGCCCTCTCTCAGGTGTGTGCGCATGTCACCGGGGAAACAGCACCAGCGCCTCCAGCCAGGAGGCCCAGCAACTTACACCGAAACGAAGGATCCCAATGTCGTCTGAGCTCGTCGTGTTGTCCCATCTCCGCTGGACCTTCGTCTGGCAGCGACCCCAGCAGCTGATCTCCCGGTTGTCCGCCGGCCACGACCGCACCTGGTTCGTCGAGGAACCTGTCACCGTGGCCGGCACAGCCGAGCCAGTCGTCCGCTTCGAGGACCACGAGCACGTCACTCGGGTCTGGCTCGAGGTGGCGGGCGAGGTAGAAGGGTTCGAAGACGAGGCGAGCAGCCACTATGCCCGGGCCCTGAGCAGGGTCGCCGGCGCCGCGGATGAGCGGACCGTGTGGATGTACACGCCGATGGCCCTCGGGTTGGCCCGGGCGCTGCGCCCGTCACTGCTGGTCTACGACGTGATGGACGACTTGGCCGCCTTTCGCTTCGCCCACCCCGCCCTCGTGCTGCGCCAGCGCCAGGCCCTGCGCGAGGCCGACATGGTCTTCAGCGGGGGCCGCTCCCTGCACCGCAGTGTGGTGGAACGCCGCCCCGAGGCCAGCCACTGCTTCCCGAGCGGGGTGAGCCCCGACCACTACGCGCCGGCCATCGATGCCCGGCGGGCCCGAGGAGCCTCCTCCCGGCCGGTGGCCGGTTACGTCGGGGTGATCGACGAGCGCCTCGACCTCGAGCTCGTCGCCGGCCTGGCCGCCGAGCTGGCTGACTGGGACATCCACATGGTGGGGCCGGTGACCAAGGTCGACCCCGCCCGCCTCCCCCAGGCACCGAACCTGACCTACCTGGGGTCGCGGGCCTACGACGAGCTGCCGGGCGTCATGGCCGGCTTCGACGTCGCCCTCATGCCCTTCGCCCTCAACGAGGCCACCCGCTCGATCAGCCCCACCAAGACCCTCGAGTACCTGGCCGCCGGACTGCCGGTGGTCAGCACCAAGGTGCCCGACGTGGTGGCCGACCACGCCGCCGTGGTCGAGCTCCCCGACGACGCCCCGGGCTTCGCCCAGGCCTGCCGGCGGGTGCTCCACGAACGACCCGAGGGATGGGCCGAGCGGGTGGCAGCGGCGCTGGACCACCACCACTGGGACGGCATCGCTGGGCGCATGGTCGACATGATGGTGCTGGCCGGTTCGACCCGGGCCAACCTGGCCATGGCCACCGCCGCCAACAGGACGGCCTGATGGGCGACGACGCGACCGACGACCCGACCACGACCGAGCCCCGCATCGTCATCATCGGTGCCGGCCCCACAGGCCTCGGTGCCGGCTACCGCCTGCAGGAGCTGGGACATGAGGACTGGGTCATCCTCGAGGCCAACGACTACGTGGGGGGGCTGGCCACCTCGTTCACCGACCAGGCCGGCTTCACCTACGACATCGGCGGCCACGTCATGTTCAGCCACTACGACTACTACGACCAGCTCGTGGCCAAGCTCATGGGCGACGACTTCACCGAGCTGCAGCGCGAGGCCTGGGTGTGGATGGAGGACCGCTTCATCCCCTACCCGTTCCAGAACAACATCCGCGACCTCGACCCCCAGACGGTGTTCGACTGCGTGAGCGGCCTGATCCACACCCAGCGCCAGGAGCACCATCCCACCAACTTCCGTGAGTGGGTGGACGCGGTGATGGGGCCGGGCATCGCCCGGCACTTCATGATCCCCTACAACTTCAAGGTGTGGGCCACCCCCGCCGAGCTCATGAACTTCGTGTGGATCGGCGAGCGGGTCTCGGTGGTCGACGCCGAGACGATCCTGCGCAACGTCATCCTGGGGGAGGACCAGGTGTCGTGGGGCCCCAACAACACCTTCAGGTACCCGCTGCGGGGCGGCACCGGCTTCCTCTACGACGGGATGCGCCGCTTCGTGGAGGACCACCTGGAGCTGGAGACGCCGGTGGCCTCGGTCGACCCGGCGGCCAAGGAGGTGCGCACGGCCGACGGGCGGGTCTGGCCCTATGACGTGCTGCTTTCGACCATGCCGCTGAACCGCTTGATCGGCTGCACCGAGAGCGTTCCCGACGCGGTGCGCCGAGCCGTGGACGGGCTCCACTGGAGCGGGAGCCACATCGTGGGCGTCGGCATCGACCGCCAGGCCGACACCACCAAGAACTGGATCTACTTCCCCGAGCCGGAGGTCCCCTTCTACCGGGTGACCTACCTCTCCAACTACTCGCCCTACATCACCCCCCGCCCCGGCCAGACCCTGCTCCTCACCGAGACGTCGCAGTCGACCCACAAGCCGGAGGACCCGACCACGATCGTCGACCGGGTCATCGACGGGCTGGTGGCCACCGGTCTCATGGAGGAGGACGACCGCCAACGGGTGGTGACCACGTGGCTGTGCTCGCCGGATATGAGCTATCCCGTGCCCTCGGTGACCCGCGACGCCAGCCTGGGCACCATCCAGCCCTGGCTGCGGTCCCAGGACATCTGGTCCCGGGGCCGCTTCGGCGCCTGGCTCTATGAGATCGGCAACATGGACCACTCGGCCATGCAGGGTGTGGAGTTCGTGAACCAGGTCCTTTTGGGCGATCCTGAGACGGTATGGATCGCCCGGGGGGAAGGAGACGCGGGCGACGGCATCCGGTGACGGCGGCGGGCCGCCTGGCGCTCGACGAGCACGGCCGGGCCTCGCTCGACGGTACCTGGGAGTTCTTCCCAAAAGCTCGCTCGCTCGCCGATCTCGACGGTGAGCCCGAGCCCATCTCGGTGCCCGGCCTGTGGGAGGCCCAGGGTCGCCTGGAGCTCGACGGCGAGGCCTGGTACCGGCGGTGCTTCACGCTCGACGACGCCGAGGGCTGGTGGAGCCTGCGCTTCGGCGCGGTGATGGACCTGGCCGAGGTGTGGCTCAACGGACGGCCCATCGGAGGCCACGACAACGCCTTCACCCCCTTCACCCTGGACCCGACCGGGGCCCTACAGGCGGGACGCAACGAGCTCATCGTGCGGGTCCTCGACCCGGGGGTCGACGACCCCGAGCACCTGCGTCTGGCCCATGGCAAGCAGGGGTGGGCCAACAACGTCTTCCCGAGCCGGCCCAGCCTCTACATGACCTACGGGGGGATCTGGCAGTCGGTCGTCCTGCGCCGTCACGGGCCGGTGGTCCTCCATCACGTGTTCGTCAACGGCGACCCCGACGATCTGCGCATCCACGTCACCGTCAGCAACCGCAGCGCCGCACCCCAGCGAGCCGAGGTGGCGGTACGGGCGGTGGGTCGCCTCGGTGGCGCGTCGCTGGTGGTCGATCCCGACACGCACGCCATCGCCGCCGTGGTCTTGGGTGAGAGCCGGGCCCGGCGCTGGAGCCCGGCCCAGCCCCACCTCCACGCGGCGGTGGCCGACGTGGTCGTCGACGGAACGGTCAGCGATGCCCGCACGGTGCGCTTCGGGCTGCGGACGGTGCGCGTCGACGGCACGCGGCTCCTGCTCAACGGCCAGCCCTACCGGATGAAGAGCGTGTTGGTACAGGGCTTCACCGCTTCTCGGCTCTACGCCGAGGGCACCAGGGCCGAGATCGAGGCTGAGGTTCGGGCCGCCCAAGCCATGGGCTTCAACACCTTGCGGCTGCACATCAAGGCCTTCGATCCCACCTACCTCGACGTCTGTGACGAGCTGGGCATGCTGTTGCACTGCGACATCCCCGTGGCCGAGCCCATCGCCCACGAGGAACTGGCCGCCGAGGGGGAGTCACTGGTGGGCACCCGGGCCGTGCAGGCCGTGCGCCAGCAGATCGAGCGCGACCGCAACCACCCGAGCGTGATCGTGTGGTCGGTCATGAACGAGGTGGGCCTCTACCGGCCCGAAGTCCGGACCTGGGCCGGCTACGAGCGCTTCGTGCGGGCGCTGGTGGCCGCCGCTCGCGCCTGTGACCCCACCCGGCCGCTCATCGAGAACGACTGGGTGGAGCCCGATCCCGAGCACGTCTTCGCCGGCGACATCCTCACCGCCCACTGGTACGGGCGCCTCCACGGCGACTACCTGGACAAGATCGAGGCCTCCTGCACGTCCTGGCGCGACCTGGGCCGTCCCCTGCTCGTGACCGAGTTCGGCGACTGGGGGCTGCCCGGGATGCCCGAGCTGGACGACCCCCCGTTCTGGGACACCCGGGCCATCTACGCTCGGGGCCTGGCCGCCACCCGCTGGCCCGCCTCCATCGCCCGCTTCGTCAGCGAGACGCAGCGCTACCAGGGTCTCTCCGACCGCCTCCAAGCCGAGGTCTTCCGCCGCCACGACCACATCGGCGGGTACTGCCTCACCGAGCTGACCGACGTGCCCCACGAGTTGAACGGACTGCTCGACCTCCACCGGGAGCCCAAGGCCATGGCGGTGGCCGAGATGGCCCGGGTGAACCAGGTGGTGCTGCCCATCCTGGCCCTCGACAGCCTGGTGGTGGTGGCCGGATCCATGGTGCTCGCACCCCTGTCCGTCGCCAACGACGGCGACGCCCTCCGCGATGTGGAGATCGAGGCCCGCTTCGGCGGTACCGGTCCTCCCCTCGAGATGGACCAGCTGCTCGAGTGGGACACGTCGGCGCTGGACGGCGAGGAGGCTTCTGCTCGCTTCGGCGAGTCGGCCTGGGCCGTTCGCCTCCCGGTGATCGCCGGGTATCGGGCCACCCCGGTCGCCCAGGTGGCGGTGCGGGCATCGGACGTGCCCGGATCCCACGACCTCGTGCTGCGCCTGCGCTCGGGCGGCCGCCTGGTGGGCGAGAACCGCTATCCGCTGCACGTGGTCTCGGCGCCCTCGGCCGCGGGCATCGAGGTTCGCCTGGCCACGTCCTCGCCGTCGACACGATCCGTGCTGGAGGCACTGGGCACGGTGATCGGAGACGTCGGCCCCCTGGTGGTGGGCGAGGGGGAGCTCGGTCCCGAGGTCGGCCAACAGGTCCAGACCTGCCTGGACGGGGCGGGCACCGTCGTGGTGCTGGCCCAAGAAGTCGCCGCGTCGCAGCACTACCCGATCCCGTTGACGTTGCAGGCGGTGGAGACGGTGTGGGGCTCGTCGGTCTTCCACTTCACCACCGACAGTGGGGCCATCGCCTCGCTGTCCCGGCGCAACGTGTTGGTGGCCGAGGACTCCACCGTGCAGGCCCGCAGCGTGGTGCTCGACATCGATGGTGCGCCCTTTCCCGACACCCCGGTGGTGATCGCCTTCAAGCCCGTCCCCGAGGCCTTGACGGGCACGGTGGTGGGCACCCATCAGGTGGGTGCCGGTCGTCTCGTCTTCTGCCAGTACCGGCTGTGCGGCCCAGCAGCAGGAGGCGACGCCGCCGCCCGGGCCCTGTTGGCCGACCTGGTGCGCTGGGCGGCGGTGCCCCGGCCGATGCTCGAGGTGGAGGAGGACAGCCTCGCCGACGGGCGCCGGGTTGCTCGTTACACCCACCGCTGGGCGGCGGCCCGGTGAGCGAGCGCCGCCGCGACCCCCTGACCGGTGAGTGGGTCACCTTCGCCACCCACCGCCAGCACCGGACCTTCCTGCCGCCCTCGGACCAGTGCCCGCTGTGCCCCACGACGGACCCGGCCGCACCTACGGAGATCCCCTGGCCGTCGTTCGACGTCGCCGTGTTCGACAACCGCTTCCCGTCGATGGTCGCCCACCCGCCCCCGCCCGACGTGGCTGGCTTCGGCATCCACGAGGTACGCCTGGCCGCCGGCGCCACCGAGGTCGTCGTCTACTCCGACGACCACCACGCCAGCCTGGCGTCACTGGGCCGCACCCGCCTCCGGCTCCTGGTCGACGTGTGGGCGGCGCGCTACGCCGATCTGGGGCGGCGCGACGACATCGCCTACGTCTTCGTGTTCGAGAACCGGGGCGAGGTGGTGGGCGTCACCCTGCACCATCCCCACGGCCAGATCTACGGGTACCCCGAGATCCCGCCGGTGCCGGCGCGCGAGCTGGCCCGGGCCCGTCGCCACCTCGAGGAGCACGGGACCTGCCTGATGTGCGACGTGGTGGCCCAGGAGCGCTCCGACGGGCTGCGCCTGGTCGCTCGCAACGACGCCTTCATCGCCTTCGTCCCCTTCGCCGCCCGCTTCCCCTACGAGGT
>JAUJLZ010000377.1 GCA_030447125.1 Acidimicrobiales bacterium | reverse complement strand
GTCGGCGACCTGCTGGCCCGCCGTGGCGTGGTGGTGGCGCAGCGCACGCTGCACCGCTACGCCAGCGAGGTGTGCGACGTGGGCCGGGGCCGGCGGGGAACCACCGTGCGCGTCGCCGACGGTGAGCCCGGCGATGAGCTCCAGGTCGACTTCGGGCGCATGGGGCTGGTCTTCGACCCCGGGTCGGGCCGCCAGCGGGTGTGCCAGGCCCTGGTGTTCACGCCGGTGCTGAGCCGCTACAGCTTCGTGTGGTTGAGCTACCGCCAGACCATCGCCGATGTCATCGAGGGCTGCGAGGCGGCGTGGAGGTTCTACGCCGGGGTGTTCGCCACCTTGATCCCCGACAACCTCAAGGCCATCGTCGACCGCTCCGACCCGGTGGCGCCACGGCTGAACCAGGCGTTCATGGAGTACGCCCAGTCCCGCGGGTTCGTGGTCGATCCCGCCCGGGTGCGAGCGCCCCAGGACAAGGGCCGCGTGGAGCGGGTCGTGCCCTTCGTGCGCAACTCGTTCTTCGCCGGGGAGCGCTTCATCGACCTGGCCGACGCCCAGCGCCGGGCCGAGGCGTGGTGCCGAAACCGGGCCGGCATGCGCATCCACGGCACCATCCAGGCCCGCCCCGCCGAGGTGTTCCGCCTCGAGGAGGCGCCGGTGCTGCGCCCGGGCCCGACGGTGGCCTACGACGTGCCCATCTACGCCACGGCCAAGGTCCACCGGGACCACCACATCGAGGTGGCCAAGGCCCTCTACTCGGTGCCCGGCGACCTCATCGGCACCAGCGTGGAGGTGCGGGCGGACCGGGCGCTGGTGCGCATCTCCAGCCGGGGCCAGGTGGTGAAGGTCCACCCCCGCCAGGCTCCGGGGCACCGCAGCACCGACCCCGACGACTTGCCCTCGGAGCGCAGCGCCTACGCCCTGCGCGACCTCGACACGCTGCGGCGCATCGCTGCGGGCCACGGTCCCGCCGTTGGCACCTTCGCCGCCGCGCTGTTGGACCACCCGCTGCCGTGGACCAAGATGCGCCAGGTCTACGCCCTGTTGGGCCTGGTCAAGAAGTGGGGACCGCAACGGGTGGAAGCGGCGTGTGCCAGTGCGCTGGAGCACGAGGCGGTCAACGTCGGGCTCATCGGGCGCATGTTGGAGCGAGCCACCGAGACCACCACGACCGCGCCACCGGCACCAGCGGGCACGGTGGTGGCGGCCCGCTTCGCCCGCCCGCCGGGCGACTTCGCCACCCGGCCGGCCGCCGGCGCCGAGGGCGGTGGGCGATGACCGCCCCTGCGCCCAGCATCAGTCCCGAGCTGCGTGCCCTGCTGCGCAGGGTGAAGCTAGGCAAGCTCCTCGACACCCTCCCCGAACGTCTGGCCCTGGCCAAGACCAGCGGCCTGGCCCACAGCGAGTTCCTCGAGCTCATCCTCGCCGACGAGGTCGCCCGGCGCGACACCACCTCGGCCGCCCTGCGGGCCCGCAACGCCGGGCTCGACCCGACCATGACCATGGAGCGCTGGGACCCCGCCACCGCCGTCACCTACGACCAGGCCACCTGGGCCGAGCTCGGCTCGTTGCGCTTCATCGACGCCGCCCACAACGCCGTGATCATGGGGCCCGTCGGCGTGGGCAAGACCTTCCTCGCCACCGCCCTTGGACACGCGGCGGTCCGGCGCCGCTACCGCGTGCACTTCGAACGCACCGACACCATGCTGCGTCGGCTCAAGGCCAGCCGGCTCGACAACAGCCACGACGCCGAGGTGCGCAAGCTGCTGCGTGTCGACCTGCTCATCCTCGACGACTTCGCCCTGTCCGCCCTCGACCCCATCGACACCGCCGAGATCTACGAGCTCATCGTCGAGAGGCACCGCCGCGCAGCCACGATCGTGACCAGCAACCGGGACAGCGTCGAGTGGCTGGCGCTGATGGCCGACCCGCTGCTGGCCCAGTCCGCCATCGACCGGCTCCAGTCCGCCGCCCACGAGCTCGTCCTCGAAGGCGAGTCCTACCGGCGCCGCCAGAAGCCCGGCCTCGGCCCCATCGACGAGGCCGAACGACCACGACGCCGCCGTCGTCCTTGACCATCGTCAGCGCCGGCCACCATCATCACCCCGCCGACGCTGACAGACCCCGAACGTGGTCCCATGCCACTGGCGAAACGGTGGTCCCATCACCCTGGCGAACGACA
>JAUJLZ010000376.1 GCA_030447125.1 Acidimicrobiales bacterium | reverse complement strand
CGTCCCGGCATCGATGCCCACAACTCCCCGGCGGTGGCCACCCACCCGACGCGCCCGGAGGTGCTGGCTGTCGCCGACCGCATCGATACCCCCCGCTTCTCCTGTTCGGTCTCGCTCTCCACCAACTCGGGGCTGACCTGGCAGGTGCTCGACCTGCCCCTGCCCCCCGGCGCACCCAACTGCCACGGTCCCGACGTGGGTTTCGACGGCAACGGCGACCTGCTCGTGCTCACCACCGCGACCGGCGGGCGGTTCAACCAACCCGTGGGGGTCTGGCTCCAGCGCATCGAGGATCCCAGCGGGCAGGGGCCCATCCAGGAGGCCAGCCTCCCCGTCGCCGGCCCCGAAGCCTTCCATGCCCGTCTCGCGGTCGCCGGCGACCAGGTCCTCGTCACCTGGGTCCAGGCCGGGCCTGGTGCTGGCGAGATGCCTCTCGGGTTCCCGCCGCCCCCGAACCCCGTGCTCCTGGCCCGTTCCGAAGACGGGGGGCGGAGCTTCTCGGCGCCGGTGAAGGTGAGCGAAGACGCTCTCCGGGTGATCCGGCCCACGGTCACCTTCGGGGCCGGGGAAGAGGTGGTCGTCGTGGGCCTGGACCTTGGCGCTGACGTCTTGGACTACCGGGCCGAGCACCAGGGCCAGGGGGGCCAGCCCAGCGACGAGCCCTGGCGCATCGTCGCCTGGGTGTCCGAGGATGGCGGCAGGCGCTTCGCCCCGGCCTCGGTCGTGGCCGACGGTCTCGTCCCACCCCACCGTCTGATCGTGAACCTCGCTCCGGGCCCCAGCGTCGCCCGTGATGTGGCCACCGGCCGCCTCTACGCCACCTGGGACGCAGGTCGGGGGAACGGGCGGGACGTCGTCCTGGCCCACTCGGACGACGGGGGGACGACCTGGTCGCCACCGAGCCCGATCCTGCCCCGGCCCCAGGGCCAGTTCCTGCCCGCGGTGGCCGTGGCGCCCGAGGGGCGGGTCGATGTGGTGTTCTACGACCGCAGCGCCGACCCCGGTGACGTCATGACCGAAGTGGTCCTGGCTTCTTCCTGGGACGGCGGGACGACGTTCGTGGCCGAGACCATCTCCGATGTCGCCTTCGACTCCGGGATCGGCTTCGGCAGCGCCCAGGGCATCCCCCTCCTCGGGAGCCAGCTGGCCGTGCTGGCCCAAGACGATCGGGCTCTCGCCTTTTGGGCCGATACCCGCCAGGGCTCGCTCGACACGAACATCCAGGACCTGGCCACCACCGTCGTCGAGGTGGTTCCCGCCGCTGGGCCCCGTTGGCCCCTTGTCGTCCTCGGCGGCGTCGCCGTGCTCACTGGCCTTGCGGCCGCTGCTGCCGCCCTCCGGCGGCCTCGTCCCCCGGCTCCCGGTAGGTGAGCGCCCAGGCCACACCCAGCAACAGGACGGCCAGGCCGGGAAGGCTGTGGTAGATCGTCGCACCCCAGGGCGCCTGCTGCCGCGTGGCCTGCAGGACCAAGGGAAGGTGGGTCGCCGTCATCCAGAACCCGGCGAGGACGATGACCAGGCCGGTGGGGAACAGCATCTGGCTGCGGCGCCCATCACGCCCGAGCAGGAACGACCCGAGGGCAGTGGCGATCACGACCACGCCGGGCACGACGTGGTCGACGAACTCGACGGTGTCCGCCGTGTTGAGTGCCGGCCCGGAGTACGGCGGCAGGAGGGCCCAGCCGCCGACCAACAGGCCAAGGCCGGCCAGCATGGGCAACGCGGTGCTGGGCACCGCCGATGGTGAGGCGCCCGAGGCGCCTGTCACGGCGCCTGCCCCTCGTTCAGGAGACAGGAGCGATGAGCTCGTCGGCCAGGCGCACCAGCGCCTGTACGCCAGGGGCGTCGGGTGCGCTGTCGAGGGGGGCTACGCCGTTGCGGTCGGCGGTCACGATGGCCGCTTCGTCGGGGATGGGGAAGACCTGGAGGTCGGGAAAGGCCTTGGTGACCATGGCCAGGTCGTCATCGTTGCGGATGCGACTGGCGACCACGACGGCCCGCCCGAGCTCCTTGTCGGCGACCAGGGCGGCGGCTCGACAACCCACTTCGACTGACTTGGGGGTGGGTTCGACCACGATCAGCACGATGTCGACGCCGGCATCACCGAGACGGGTCAGGGTGCCGACACCGGCTTCGAGGTCGGCCACCACCATCTGGCCGCTGAAGTCCACGCTGCCGAGCAACTGCT
>JAUJLZ010000375.1 GCA_030447125.1 Acidimicrobiales bacterium | reverse complement strand
GCACTGGTGGTGGTGGCGTCGGGGTCGCCCTCGGACACGGAGGTCGACGGGGGCAAGAGGGTGGGGTCGGCGTCGGCAAGGTCTCGCACCGTGGTGAGGTCGACAGCGCCGGCCAGGGGAAGGGGTTCGGGGCGGTCGAGCTCGCTGGCGGCGCGGTGCAGGGCGCGGCCGAGCTCGGCGGCATCGGGACGCTGCGTCGGATCAGGTCGACCGGCCTTCTCCAGCACCGCCACCAAAGGACCCAGGGAGGCCGGGACAGGAACGGGGGTGTCGGCCCGGATGGCGGTGGTGGCGAGCGTGGACTCCCCCACCAGCGGCACCGAACCCGAGACCGCTTCGATGAGGACGAGTCCGAGGGCATAGACGTCGGCCTTGCCGTCGACGCGACCGGCCTTGGCCTGCTCGGGGGCGGCGTAGCGGGCCGTGCCGACCAGGCCGTTGCCCGGTTCGGTCCAGGCGGCCTCGGAGAGCGCCCGGGCCAGGCCGAAGTCGGCGATGCGCAGGCGGCCGTCGTCACCGAAGAGCAGGTTGGCGGGCTTCACGTCGCGGTGGACGAAGCCCCGCCGGTGGGCGAAGTGCAGGGCCCGGGCGGTGTCAAGGCCGACCACCAGGGCTTGGGACGGGGTCAGGCGCCGGCCCTGGTCGAGCATGGCCCGCAGGCTCCCGCCACCGAGGAACTCGAGCACCAGGTAGGGCCCGTCGTCCTCGCCCCAGTCGTAGACCGCCATGAGGTTGGGGTGGCTGAGGGCGGCAGCGGCTCGGGCCTCGGCCCGGAACCGGCGCAGAAAGGCATCGTCGTCGGCCAGGGCGGGGTGGAGCACTTTGACCGCGACCCGCCGACGCAGGGTGACGTCGTCGGCCAGGTAGACCTGGGCCGACGACCCACTGCCGATCGGTGCGTTGAGCCGGTAGCGCCCGCCGAGCACGCGGCCGAGCTGCTCCGTCAGTCGTGACGTGGCCACGACCTGAGGGTATCCCCACCGACGGCCCAGATCGTGGCAACCCCAGTGAACCCCGCCCGGTGGACCCCGGCCGGCCTCGTGGCAACATGCAGGGATGCGGCGGGAAGTGGTGGACGAGCTCGTGGCGTTCATCGCCGTCGAGGGCCTCTGGGACGCCGAGGCACTCGCCACCATGGTGGCCCACCTCGACGCCGAGGCCGACCCGGTCAGCCCGGTGCTGGCGGCCAACCTGGGCGCAGTCCTCGAACGCATCCGGCGTGCGCCGGTGTCGGTCCGCCTGACCGCTGACATCGAAGGCGTCGTCTACCCCCGGCTGTGGAAGGTGATGGAAGGGGTGTGGGACGGGCTCCCCGAAGCCGAGCTGCGCACCCGGGCGAGCGGGCTCGACGCCCGGTTGGCACCCCTCCTGGGAGCGTCGCGGTGACCGGCGTCCGCAGGGTCGGTGTCGGGCTGGCGCTGGTGGGCGCCCTGGTTGCGTTCGTCTACGCCTTCACGCTGGGCAAGGGCGCCACCGACGAGGTGGCGACGACCGGCGCCGTCGAGGTGCTCGTCCCCAACCAGGGAGCCCAGGTGTTGCGCCAGAGCGAGATCGGCATCGATCTGGCCCCGGAGTGGACGGGCGTCCTGCAGATCAACGGCATCGAGATCCCCGAGGATCAGCTCCGTCGAGTGCCGGCCCAGAACCAGTTCTTCTTCACCCCCGGCCCCGGCAAGGAGATCGAAGAGCTCCCCGCCGGCGTGGTCGAGGCGGTCGCCTTGATCTGGCGACCGGTGGCCGGAGAGACCCGCGACGACGCCGACACCGTGCGCTGGACCTTCCAGGTGGCGTGAGTACTCAGGTGGGCGAACCAGGTAGCTCGCCTGTCTCCAGGAGGTGCTCGAAGCCGTCCTGGTCGAGGATGGGGATGCCCAGCTCGGTGGCTCGGTTCAACTTGGCCTGGCCGGGCTCGGCCCCCACCACCACCGCCATGGTCTTGGCCGAGACGCTGCCCGGGGCCTTGCCCCCCCGGGCCTTGATGGCCTCCTCAGCCACCTCCCGGCTGTAGTCGGCCAGGGTGCCCGTCACCACCACGGAGCGACCGGCGAGCACCTGGGGCAGGGCCGGCTCCTCCACCCGACCGAAGTCGACCCCGGCGGCGCGCAGCTTCTCCACCACCTCCCGGTTGCGCTCGAGGGCGAAGAACCCGGCCACGCTGGCGGCGATCACCGGGCCCACCCCCTCGGTG
>JAUJLZ010000374.1 GCA_030447125.1 Acidimicrobiales bacterium | reverse complement strand
CCACGCCCGCCGCGACCGCCGCTGTCGGACCGGGCGAGGGGCCTCCCTCTGCCGTGACGTCTGAGCAGCCGTCCTCCACCGCCAGCGCCGCCGCCTCTGCGGGAGCCGCCGTGCAGCAAGCCACCGAGGAGAAGGTGGCTCAGGCCGTGGCCGTTCGAGAGAAGGCCGCCGCCGCAGAGGAGCCCGAGCCCGGCGAGGCCGATGACGATCGCCAGCGCCTCATCGACACCCTCAAGAGCGTCCTCGGCGACGCCGTGGTGGGCGCACACCTCCTGCCCGGGATCGACGCCTGGGTCCGGGTCCGCATCGACGCCTGGCAACACGCCGCCGAGGTCTGCCGCGACCAGCTGGGTCTCACCTACTTCTGCTACCTCTCGGCCATCGACTGGCTCCCCTCCCCCTACGGCCGCAGCGAGGATCCGGCTCCTGCCCCCGCCGAAGACCTTGGGGGGGGCGAGGCGGTCTCCGGCGACACGGGGGCGAGCGCCGGGACCGACATCGCCTCCAGTCCCCTCGAGCATGGCTACGCCGGGGGCGACTCCCGCTTCCAGCTCCTGGCCCGCCTGGTCTCGCCCACCATGCACCTCGGCCTGACCCTCAAGGCCGACCTGGCCGAGGAGGCCCCGGTGGCCCCGTCGTGGCTGGAGGTATTCCCCGGCGCCGACTGGCACGAGCGGGAGGCGTGGGAGATGTACGGCATCGACTTCACCGGCCACCCCAACCTCACCCACCTCTACCTGCCGGGCGCCTTCGAGGGCTACCCGCTGCGCAAGGACTTCCCCCTGCTCGCTCGCGAGGTGAAGCCCTGGCCCGGCCTGGTCGACGTCGAGGCCATGCCCGGTGAGACCGCGGCCGGCGGCGAGGGAGGCGGGGCCTGATGGCCGTCACCGAGCGCGAACAGCGGGCCTACATCGGGGGCCAGGCGGCCGACGCCCGGGTCAACGTCGAGCTGGAGACCGACGGCATGACCCTCAACATCGGGCCCCAGCATCCCGCCACCCACGGCACCCTGCGCATCATCACCCGCCTCGACGGCGAGCAGGTCATCTCGGCCGAGCCGGTGATGGGCTACATGCACCGCGGCTACGAGAAGCTGGTCGAGGTCCGCACCTACCCCCAGGTCACCACCCTCATCAACCGCATCGACTGGTTGGGCAGCTTCGCCAACGAGGTCCCGTTCATCCTGGCCGCCGAGCGACTGATGGAGATCGAGGCCCCGCCCCGGGCCCAGTGGATCCGCACCATCCTCTTCGAGCTGTCCCGGATCGCCAACATCACCCTGTTCCTCGGTGACATGGGCGTGCAGCTGGGGGCCATCACCGCCGTCTTCTACGCGTTCAGAGACCGGGAGCACGTCCTCAACCAGATCGAGGCCGCCACCGGCGGGCGCTTCCACCCCAACTTCGACCGCATCGGCGGCCTGAAGCAGGACCTGCCCCGGGGGTGGGTGGCCGAGACCAAGTCGGTGATGCACAAGGTCAGGGACTTCTGCGACGAGATGGAGACGTTGCTCATGGGCAACGAGATCTTCGAGACCCGCACCCGGGGGATCGGGGTCATCCCCGCCGACATGGCGCTGGGCTACGGCTTGTCGGGGGCCAACCTGCGGGCCTCGGGCATCGACTGGGACCTGCGCCGGGACAACCCGAGCCCTCTGGCGTGGTCCGAGGTCGACTGGAAGGTGTGGACCCATCCCGACGGCGACAGCTTCGCCCGTTATTGGGTTCGCCTCCAGGAGACCCGTGAAGCAGCCGACATCGTCGACCAGCTCCTCGACGGCCTGCCCGCAGGGCCGATCATGGCCAAGGTCCCCCGCATCATCAAGGTGCCCGCCGGCGAGGCGTGGGTCTCCACCGAGAACCCGCTCGGCGAGATGGGCTACTACGTCGTGAGCAAGGGTGACCTCGGTCCCTTCCGGGTCAAGATCCGCACCCCCTCCTTCTCCAACATCTCCATCGTCCCCTGGGTCCTCAAGGGCGTCTACGTCCCCGACATCATCACCATCCTCGCCAGCTTGTACTTCATCCTCGGAGACATAGACCGATGAGCTTCGCTTCGCAAGCAAAGCTTGCTCGGCTCTTGGCCATTACGGGGGTAGCCGCACGGGTGGCGCCGAGGGGAGGGGCCCGCCCACCCGAGCGCAGCGAGGCGTGGGTGGGAGGGGTCCCGCTCGGTGACAGGACCCGTGTGGCGG
>JAUJLZ010000008.1 GCA_030447125.1 Acidimicrobiales bacterium | reverse complement strand
TCGGTGCTCGACAACGCCGCCCTGCGACTGAGCGGGCTGGAGCTGCTGCCTCACTGGCAGGAGGCGGTGGCACGCCTGGTCCGCCATCTCGGCCACGGTTGAGCCTCAGGCCTCCTGGGCACGAACGAGCCTGCGCTATGCTGCCGCCGACGCTCAGCCGTCTCCTCGCCGTCGGCTGCTCGCTCGCGGCGGTCCTCCCCACCGATGATCGACGTTCGGCTGCTCACCGGCCCGGAAGGTAGGTTGCCCACGACATGGAAACCCAGCGGATCCAGTTGCCCGAGACGCCGGCGTTCGTCGGCGCCACCGTGATTCTGCCCGCGGTCACCGAGACCGACTCGATCGACGAGACGGCCTCCATCCTCAAGGAGTCGAGCGACGCCGACATCGCCCAGGTGCTGGTCGTGGTCTGCGACCGGACCACGTCGGAGACGATGGCGCGCTGCGAGGGACTCCGCTCGTGGTTCGGCGAACGGGTGCAGATCCATCACCAGCGGCTGCCGTTCCTCGGCGGAGCCATGCGCGAGGCCTTCGACCTGGCCACGGCCAGCCACGTGATCATGATGGCCACGGACCTCGAGACCGATCCCCGCCTGGTCCCGGCGATGATCGACATCGCCAAGCAACGGCCGTCAGTGGTGGTCACCGCCTCCCGCTGGGCCCGAGGGGGAGGCTTCTCCGGCTACGGCCGGGTCCGCGTCGCCGCCAACTGGGTGTTCCAGCGCCTGGCCTCGCTGCTGTACCGGACGCCCCTCACCGACGCCACCTTCGGGTACCGGCTCTTCCCCACCGCAGTGGTCCAGTCGATCGATTGGGAGGGGAGCCGGCACGAGTTCCTGCTCGAGACGGTGCTCAAGCCGCTGCGCCTCGGTGTCGAGGTGGTGGAGATCCCGACCTTCTGGACGCCCCGCCCCGACGGCGAGTCACAGAACTCGCTCGCCACCCAGGCTCGCTACGTCCGCACCCTCCTGACCAACCGCTTGGCATCGCCGGACTCGTTCCGCCGAACCCTGGAGAGGAACGGTCGGTGACCAACGTCATCGTCACGACCACGATCAACGCCCCCACGACGGCGATCCGCATGTTCGACGAGATGCCGGGGTGGCACCTGGTCGTGGTGGGTGATCGCAAGACGCCTGAGGACTACCACCTCGACAACGGGACCTACGTCGGTCCCGAGGAGCAGGAGAGGATCGACAAGGAGCTGTCGGACCTCATCGGCTGGAACTGCATCCAGCGCCGCAACTTCGGCTTCCTGGTCGCCCAGGAGATGGGGGCCGAGGTGGTGGCGGTGGTCGACGACGACAACGTCCCGCTCCAAGGATGGGGGACCGACGTGATGGTCGGCCGGCCGGTTGAGGCGAACCTCTACACCACCTCGCTGCCTGCGTTCGACCCCATCGGCGCCACCAACTACCCGCACCTGTGGCATCGTGGCTACCCCCTGCAGCTCCTGCCTCGGCGGGACTACTCCGAGCGCTCCCGCCAGGTGGTGACGCCCGACGTCCAGGCCGACTTCTGGAACGGCGACCCCGACATCGACGCCATCTGTCGCATGCAGTTCGCTCCCGACTGCTCCTTCCACGACGAGGTGTTCCCGCTGACCTCCAACGCCATCACCCCGTTCGACTCGCAGAACACCTTCATCACCTCCTCCTGGCTCGAGCACTACTTCCTGTTCCCCGGGATAGGCCGGATGGACGACATCTGGGCCGCCTACTACGTCCAGGGCAAGGGCGCCAGCGTGGTGTTCGGCAAGGCGTCGGTCATCCAGGAACGGAACCCGCACGATCCGGTGACCGACATGAAGCTGGAGTACGTGGGCTACGAGAACAACTTGAGCATCGTGGCCGACGTGGCCGGCGACCCCGACGCGCTGTTCCGGTTCCTTCCCGAGCGGACCGTGGCTGCCTTCGCCCGCTACCGCACCCACTTCTGAGGACTGCCCTCAGCTCGGTGGCTTCCCTCTCGCCCTCGCCTGCCGCCACTCCATGGCCAAGGTGGCCAGCAACACCAGGACCAGGGGATCCGAGTAGAGCCGGAAGCGGTTGTTCTCGCCGACTTCGAGAAGGTTGCTGACGAGGAAGATGTAGACGGTCGTGAACCACAGGAAGCCGCAGACCACGACAACCTCGACCGCGGCCCGGCGCCGGAGCAGCGACCTCAGGAGGAAGACGGCACCGCCTACGACGGCGGTGACGTAGGCCACCACCACGGTCCACGCCGTGCGCGCCGGGCCCAGCCGGTAGTTCGTGCGCCCCGCGGGGATGGCGACCTCGCCGGCTCCCCCGGCCACCACTCCCAGCAGCGCCCGGTTGTAGAAGCGCTCGACGGGCGCCACCCGGGCCCGGTTCTCGGCCAAGGTGAAGAAGTCGCTCGTCGGCCGGAAGAAGAGCTCGATCGCCGTCGTGACGCCCTGCAGGTAGACGCCCGGGTAGGCCCGCAGGACGTGGAGCGAGTCCCTGAGGTAGGCGTCCGAGATCTCCAGGAACGACTGGGCGTTCATGTTCACTCGGAAGAGGTCGTTGGTCGGGGGGTTCTCGTAGGTGCCCTTCTCCTCCTCGTCGAGCACCGGCACACCAGACCGGCGGAGCGGGGGGACGAGGCCCTGGTAGCTCGACGCCGGGCTGAGCGGCTCCACCAGAGCCAGGGGCGAGAGCTCCCCCCGCGCCACCATCGCCTGGCGCTCATCGGGCGGAAGCTGGAAGACGGTGATCTTGGCCAAGCTCACACCGAGACCGCTGCTGAGCGCCGGCGTGCCGAAGGTGATCAAGCGCTGGATCTGGAGCCCGAACACGAGCAGCACGGGGATGCTGACGAAGGCCAGGACGCGGCGGCGCTGGTGTCCGGCCAAGAGGAGGACGAGGACGACGGACAGGGCCAGCCACACCGGGTGGAAGAGGCTGCGGGTGAGCACGATGGCGGCGACCGCAGCCACGAACCATGCCGCCTGGGCCGGTCGTCGTCCCGAGGCGTAGCGCTGCAGGGCCAGCACGGCGGCGACGAGGAGCAGCACGACCAGATGGTCGTAGTGGAGCCAGCTCTCGTACAGGAACACCCCGGGACTGCAGGAGAACAGGATGGCGAGGGCCGCAGCCCCAAGCGTGGGCACACCGACTCGTCGCAGGGCGGCGTACAGGCCGAGTGCGAGACCGAGACCCGCGGCCAGGTAGAGGGCGTGGAACAGCGGCGTCTCGGGGGAGCTCGGAGCCCGAAGGCCCAACCCGACGAACAGGTTGAACAGCGGAGGCTGGGCGTGCAGGTTCAGCAGGCTCTCGACGAGCTGGTCGCGCAGCTGGCCGCGGTCGAGCAGCTGCGCGGCATCGTTGAGCGGCCGGTTGTCGAATCGCACTCCGGCGACGGTCGCCAGAGCCAGGCGTGACAGCGCGAAGGCGACGATGACGAGCAGCGCTCCGCGGTGGCGACGAGCCCATCCAACCCAGGGCGCACGAGGTGGGGAGCCGTCATCGCTCTCGGGTCGCTCGTCGTCGCAGTCCTCGGGTGGGGGCGCTGTCGCGGTTGTCCGGCTCCCGTCGAGGCTGTTCCTCACATCGCCTAGACCGCGGCGGCGGTGGCGTGCACCTCGTCGTGGATCCAGCGGTACGTGCGCTCGAGGCCCTCCTGGAGCGACACCGAGGGCTCCCAGTCGAGGTACTTGCGGATCAAGGTGTTGTCGCTGTTGCGACCTCGAACCCCGAGGGGAGCGTCAAGGAGGTGGGTGCGCTTCATCTTGAGCCCGGCGATCTCCTCCACGATGTCCACCAGCTGGTTGATGGAGACCAGCTCGGAGCTGCCGAGGTTGAGCGGCTCGGTGATGTCGCTGTCCATGATCTTGGAGGTGCCGTCGATGCAGTCGGAGATGTACATGAAGCTGCGGGTCTGCTCGCCATCCCCCCAGACCTCGATATCGTGGTGACCGGAGAGCTTGGCCTGGACGACCTTGCGGCAGATGGCCGCCGGCGCCTTCTCCCGTCCGCCGTCAAACGTACCGTGCTCGCCGTAGACGTTGTGGTAGCGGGCCACCCGGGTCGTGAAGCCGAAGTCCTCCCGGAAGTGCCGGCACATCCTCTCGCTGAACAGCTTCTCCCAGCCGTACCCGTCCTCGGGCATGGCCGGGTAGGCGTCCTGCTCCCTAAGTGCGGTGACGTCGGTCGAGACCTGCTTGTCGGCTGCGTACACGCACGCCGAGGAGGCGAAGAAGTAGCGGTTGACATCGGCCTCCCGGCCCGCGAGCAGGAGGTTGGTGTTGATCAACACCGAGAGCATGCACAGAGCCTTGTTGTTCTCGATGAAGCCCATGCCGCCCATGTCGGCGGCGAGGTTGTAGACCTCACCCGCCCCGTCGACCGCTTGGCGGCAGGCCTCGACCTGCTGCAGGTCGAGCGTTCGGTTGTCGACGCCGCCGTGCACCTGGTACCACTCGTTCAGCGGCTTGCGGTCGACTGCCCTGACCCGCCGGCCCTGGTCGACGAGGTGCGCGACCAGGTGCCCACCGATGAACCCTCCCCCCCCGGCCACGACGGTCACGTCCTCGTGCATCCTGCCCCTCCTCTGTTGTCTCGGCGCCGGCACGACCCTAGCCGCCTGCCCGGACATTCGACGGCTCCTGCCCTCTGCAGGGTACAAGGGTGGACATCGTGGACCAGGGGCAAGCCATAACCCTCGCGCGTGGTGATCGGCTCCGCGTCGCCGTCGACGCGACTCCGCTTCTCGGGCGCCGCACGGGCGTGGGGAACTTCACCGCCGCCCTCTTGGAGCGCCTCGCCGCCCGGGAGGACGTGGCCCTCACCGCCTACGGCGTGACATGGCGGGGCCGGCGGGAGCTGGCGGCCGCGCTGCCGGCCCCGGTGCGGGCCTGTCGCCGACCCATGGCCGCTCGACCGCTCCGGTGGGCGTGGGGGCGGCTCGATCTGCCTCCCATCGAGTGGTGGGCGGGCGCCGTCGACGTGGTCCACGGCACGAACTTCGTGGTCCCGCCCACCTCCCGGGCCGAGGGCGTGGTCACGGTCCACGACCTCACCCCGCTGCACTTCCCTGAGCTGTGCGACGCCGCCAGCTTGGCCTACCCCGCCCTGTTGCGCCGGGCCCTGGCCCGGGGCGCGTGGGTCCACGCCGTCTCGACGTTCGTGGCCAACGAGGTGGTGGATCACCTGGGTGCCGACCCCGAGAGGGTCGTGGCCATCCACTCCGGGGTCCCACGGGTCCAGCAGGCCGATCCCGGGGTGGGGCGCGGCCTGGCCGGAGCCCCTCGCTACGTCCTGGCCCTGGGCACGGTGGAGCCGCGCAAGGACCTGCCCGGCCTGGTCCACGCCTTCGACGACGCGCTGGCCCCGGGCCGGGTCGACCTGCGCCTGGTGCTGGCCGGTCCGGACGGATGGGGGAGCGAGGCGCTGGCCGAGGCGGTGGACGGGGCTCGTCACCGGGACCGGATCGTGCGCCTCGGGTGGGTGACGGCCGACCAGCGGGCCGCCCTGCTGGCCGGCGCCAGCGTGCTCGCCTACCCCTCCCGCTACGAGGGGTTCGGCTTCCCCCCCCTCGAGGCCATGGCCAGCGGTGTCCCGGTGGTCGCCACCATCGCCGGCGCCCTCCCGGAGGTGCTGGGCGACGCTGCGCTCCTGGTTCCGGTGGACGACGTCGACGCGCTGGCCGAGGCGCTGGCGAAGCTGCTGGACGACTCCCAGCTCCGGGCCACCCGTATCGAGGCCGGCCTCCGCCAGGTCGCGGCCTACGACTGGGACCGCACCGCGGCGGCGATGGTGGAGCTCTACCGGCGAGCCGGGCGAGGATCCTCGTGACCCCCTGCCACGGGGTCCCGAGGACGACCCGTGGGAGCTCCCGTCCACCCCGCCGTGCTGGCACCGCCTCGCGCCTGTAGCCTCCCTCGGATGGCCTCGTCGTCCCTCGTCGCCTGCGCGCGCGCGCAGTTCGATCGCAAGCCGGTGCGGTACTCGATGGTGTCGGTGGTGGCCGTGGCCGTGTCCCAGCTGGTCCTGGTGACCTGCAACGGTCTGCTCCACTGGTCGGCCGTGCCCTCGAACGTGACGGCCGTGGCCATCGGGTCCATCCCCTCCTACACCCTGAACCGGCGCTGGGTCTGGGGCAAGCGGGGCCGCAACCACCTGTTCCGCGAGGTGGTCCCCTTCTGGGCCCTGGCCTTCGTGGGTCTGGTCTTCTCCACCGTGCTGGTGCACCTGGCCGTCCAGTGGAACGACAGCACGCTCGTCGCCAGCGCCGCCAACCTGACCGCCTTCGGCATCCTGTGGGTGGTCAAGTACCTGCTCCTCGACTCTGTGTTGTTCCGGGTCTCCGAGCAGTCCGAGGCGCTGGCCTCCTGACGCGGGCGTGACCAGCCCGCCGGTCCTGGGGGGGCGGGACCAGGCCCGGCGGCTGGCGCCGTGGCTCTTCGTCCTCGCCTACCTCACGCTCGTCGTGGCCTGGGTGGGGGCGAACCCGCCCGGCGCCGCCCCGGACGAACCCGCCCACTACGTCAAGGCGCTGGCAGCCGGCGGCGGAGCGCTGGTGGGCACGCCGCCCCCGGCTGGCTCCGAGGAGGGGCTGTCGGCGGTCACACCTGGCCAGAAGGCCTGGCAGGCGAGGACCACCCGGCTGGTGCCGGTCCCACCGTCGCTCGCGGCCCCACCGTGGCTCGCCTGCAACGCCCACCTGACCGAGGTGTCCTCGGCCTGCCGGGAGCCGGGCGAGCCGGCGCCGGAGCGGGCGGTCCAGCCCACCTACGTCGGAACCTACCAGCCCTTCCTCTACCTGGCGCCCGGGTGGCTGGCCCGGCTGGCGGGCGACGCCTCCGACGCCATCCTGCTCGCTCGGGGCGCGGGCGCCATCGTCGCGGTCACGCTCTTCGCCCTCGCCGTGCTCGCCCTGTGGGACCCCGACGCGGGCGCCGCCAGCCTGGTCGGTCTCCTGCTCGCCCTGACGCCCATGGTGGTCTTCCTGGCCTCTGCGGTGTCGGCCAGCGGAGCCGAGGTGGCCGCGGGCCTGTGCTACCTGGCCGCGGTCCTGCGCCTGGCCCGGCCGGGACCACCCTCGTCCAGTACCTGGGTCGCCCTGGCCGTCGGGGGATCGGTGTTGAGCCTGAGCCGCTCGCTCGGCCCGATGTGGGTAGTGCTCGGCGCCGCCGTGCTGCCGGCCGCCTCGGGCGTGGGCCGGACCCGAGCCGTGCTGCGGGGCGGTGGCTGGCGCGCCGTGGCTGCGGGCAGTGCCGTGGCCCTGTCCATGGCCTCGAGCATCGCCTGGGAGCTGACCCGCCAGGTGCACCCCGAGGCCGGCCGGGGGGTGATCCTCGGCGGCGTCGTGCCTGCCCTGGGGGAGCTTCCCGAGGTCTACCGCCAGCACGTCGGGGTGTTCGGCTGGCTCGACACCCAGCTCCCGACGGAGGCGTACCTGGTGTGGAGCCTGGGTCTGGGCGCGATAGGGGTGTCGGCGATGGTGCTGGGCAGCGCCCGCCAGCGTCTCGTGCTGGCGGTGCTGGCGCTGGCGAGCGTCATGCTGTCGGTGGTGGTCTCCGCCGCCTTGATCCGTCCGACCGGCTTTGGCATGCAGGCCCGCTACGTCATGCCCCTGACCGTGGTGGTCCCCCTCTTCGCCGGAGAGGTGGTGCGCTCGCAGTGGGCCCGGGTGCGCTCGTGGGTGCTGAGGGCTGCGCTGTGGCCGGCGGTCGCAGCCGTCGCCGGGGTGCAGTTCCTGGCCTGGTACACCAACGCCCGGCGGCAGGCGGTGGGGACGGACGGCCCCAAGCTCTTCCTCGGGGCGGCCGAGTGGCAGCCGCCGCTCGGCTGGCTTGCCTGGATGGTCCTCGCCCTGCTGGGCAGCGCTCTGCTCGTGCTCGCCGCCGTGGCCGCCGGGCCCGGCCGTCCGGGCCGTTCGCCGCTGGCCGGTCCCCAGGCCTGAGCGGCTCCTGTCTCGGCGGGGCCTCAGGTCGACGGGGCGTGAATCCAGGGGCTGGCGGAGTAGCCCCCTTCAGGGCTTGAAGGCTGGAGACTACCCAAGGCCAACCATTGGTCTCTGGGCCTCAGGTGTCCAGGGCCTCCCCCTCCCAGCGCCCGCCCAGCGAGATGACGCCGTGACGTTCCAGGGGGGTGCCTGGCATCACCTCGAAGCGGAAGGCCCGGTGGCGGACGTCGTAGGGACGGGCGCCGGTGTGATCGGTGAGCGAGGCAGTGAGGTCGTAGGTGCCGGGGACGAGCAGGAGCCGATCGACTCGCAGGTCGACGTGGCCTCGGCCCTCCACCTTGTCGGGGACCAGACCGGCGTTGCGGGTGTTGGGCTCGCTGACGTGGATGCCCTCGACGGTGTAGACGCCCAGGGTGAACACGGGCCGCTCGATGGGCTCGGAGGTGTGATAGTGGAGGCGGAACACCACCGGGTCACCGGTGCGCACCAGGGTGGAGGCGCCACCGCCGGCGCCGAGCACCTCGACCTGCTGGATCCGCCCCTCCCCCGTGCCCCAGCGGGCGCCGAGCGCATCCTCCTCGACCCGGTCGAGGTGGACTCGGCCGAGGTAGTGGTCGATCACCTCGCCCACCGCCCCGGCTCGTTCCAGGCGCCCGCCCTCCAGCAGGGCGGCGTCGTGGCACAGGTCGCGCACGGCGTCCAGGTCATGGGAAACGATCACGACGGTGCGGCCCTCGGCCTGCAGGTCGGCGAACTTCTCCCTGCACTTGCGCTGGAAGCTCTCGTCGCCCACCGCCAGGACCTCGTCGACCAGCAGGACGGCGGGATCCACGTTGATCGCCACCGAGAACCCCAGGCGGACGTACATCCCCGAGGAGTAGTCCTTGACGGGCGTGTCGATGAAGGGCTCCACCCCGGCAAAGGCCACGATGTCGTCGAACTTGCGCTTGAGCTCCTTCCTGCCCAGCCCGAGGATCGAGCCGTTCAGGAAGATGTTCTCCCGTCCTGAGAGCTCGGGGTGGAACCCCGCCCCCAGCTCCAGGAGGGCCGAGAGCCTGCCGGCGACGCTGATGCGGCCCTCGTCGGGGCGCAGGATCCTGGCCATGGACTTGAGCAGGGTGCTCTTGCCCGAGCCGTTCTTGCCGATGAGGCCGAGGGTGGTCCCCTCCCGGACCTCGAGGGTGACGTCGCGCAGCGCCCACAGCTCCTCGTACCGGGCCCGGCGGCCGCGCACGAGCGACGCCTTGAGGGACTGGTTTCGCTCGTGGTAGAGGCGGAAGCGCTTGGAGACGCCTTCGACCGAGACGGCCGACGTCGTCATCGCGCTCCTCTTCCTCCGGGCGGTCTCACCTGGCGGGCGCGGCCGGTCGGGGACCGGGCCGGGCAGCAGCTCACAGCTCCTCGGCCAGGCGGGGCTCGAGGCGGGAGAACACGACCAGGCCGACGGCCATGCAGCCGAGTCCCCAGGCGGCCACGTAGAGGAGGTCGCCCAGGGGAGGGAAGCGCAGGTCGTAGAGCACGTCCCGGAAGGCCTCCACCATGGGCACCATCGGGTTCAGCCGGTACAGGGACCGTACCGGGAGATCGAGCCCGAACAAGGTGGCTCGCTCGGGCACCACGTCGAGCGGGTACACGATGGGGGTGGCGTAGAAGAAGGCCTGCAGGAGTATCCCGATGAGGTGTTTGACGTCGCGGAAGTAGACGTTGGCGGCCCCCAGCACCATCCCGATCCCGAGGACGAACCCCGTCTGCAGCAGGATGAGCACGAGCACCAAGGGCAGCCAGGGCAGGACGAAGTTGCCGAAGGCCAGGAGCAGGACGGCGAGGACGCCGAACTCGATGAGCAGGGGCACCATCCACGAGGCCACGTTGGCGACCACGAGGACCTGTCGGGGGAAGTAGACCTTCTTGATCAGGTTGGCGTTGGCCACCAGGCTCTCGGTGGCACCGTTCAAGCTGTTGGCCAGGTAGTTCCAGGGCAGGAGACCGCACAGCAGCCACAGCGGGAAGTTGGACAGGCCGCTGGGCCGACCCAGCGGGGTCCCGGCCTGGAAGAACACCTTGAAGACCATGGTAAAGATGAGGGCGGTGGCCAGGGGGTTGAGCAGCGACCATGACCAGCCGAGCACCGAGCGCTTGTACTTCCCCTTCAGCTCCCGCAGGGTGAGGTTCATGGCGAGGTCGCGGACGTGCGCGTACGTCGCCAAGGCGGTCATGCCAGGAGCAGGCTAGTCGGGGCCGCCCTTGGCTCGGCCGGCCGCCGGGCGTGCTCCCTCCGCCCTCGCACCCCATCGGGCCACCCGGCCTCGCAGCACCCAGGGCAGGGCGCGGGCGAAGCCGGCCAGGGCGCCCAGGCGCAGGCGGACCACCTGCCAGCTCGGTCGGGCTCCCCGCAGCAGGGGGGCGATGGCGTCGCGCCGGGCGTAGGAGGCGGTGACGAGCAGGAAGCGGACGACGGTGGCCAGCACCGATCGGGCGGGCGCGTGCGAAGCTTGCACGACCAGCCGGTTGCGTTCGCTGAAGTGCTGGTGCAGGGGTGATCCGGCGACCACCGTGGCGGAGTGGACGTGGCGGGCCACGGCCTGGGGCACCGGCGCGTGGTGCCACCCGGCCCGGCGCGCTCGCAACGACAGCTCGACGTCTTCGTAGTAGAGGAATAAGCGCTCGTCGAAGCGGCCGACCTGGCGCAGGTGCTCGGCCCGCAGCAGCACCGCGGCGCCGCTCCAGGCGTCCACCTCGACGGGCTCGTCCCACTGGCCCCGGTCCCGTTCCAGCCAGCCCCGGTCGCCGGCGTAGCCGTCGCCGCCCACCGTCATCCCGACACTGTTGATCACCTCGACGGGCTCCCCCCCGAGGGTCACGGGGTGCCAACGGGGGTGGGTGTCCACCGCCAGCACGGTCTGCTCGCCTCCCGAGCGCAGCCGGACCTCCCGCCGGCTCACGGCCGACAGCAGCAGCCGGCACTCAGCCCCGGGCCCGGCGAGCGCCGGCACCCGCAGGAGCGCCTCTCCCGCGCTCCACTGGCGAGGACCGGCCTGGGGGGCACCCGGTTCGGGCCCCCAGAAGCCGTGGACGAACTGCACCCGGCGGCTGACGTCCTCCCCAGCCAGCCGGGCGCCGGCCACCAACGTGCCCAGGGGCCGGTGATCGCCCCGCCCGAAGCTGGAGGTCGGGCAGGCCAGCTCGATCTCGAGGAACGGGACGTCGAAGAGGATCTTCGGGCAGGCGGCGGCCAAGCGGGGATCGGCCTGGTGACGCTCGGCCAGACGCCAGAGCCAGTCGGGCTTCACCCTGGCGTCGGGGTTGACCAGGGCGACCAGGTCGACCCCGGCGAGATCGCCCATGCCGAGGTTGCAGCCCCCACCGAAGCCCAAGTTGGACCCGGCCTCGATCACGCGTACGTCGTCCCTCGTGCTGCGCACCAGGTCGGCCACGCCGTCGGTCGAGGCGTTGTCGACGAGCACGACCTCCAGCGCGTCGTGAGGCCACTCGAGGGCACGAAGGCTCTCGATGGCCCTGATCGTCCGTGGGCCGCCATTGTAGTTGACCACCACCGCACGCACGTGGGGACGGGCCGGCACGGCGTCACCTTGGCACGGGCGCTCGCGGCCCCGCATGCCGAGCCTCGGGTCTGCCAGACTCGCTGTCGTGCAAGCGCGGGTACCGGCGCCGAGCGTGCCGGCGGGCGCCGGTTGAGCGGGTGAGGGGCCGGGCCGGCGGCCGCCGGGTCCTGCTACCGGTGATCGACCCGCTGACGCCGCAGATGGCCGGGCCGACGATCCGGGCCTGGCACATGGCGCTGGCGCTGGCCGCCGAGCACGAGGTGGTGCTGGCCACCACCGGGCCCTGCACCCTGGACGAGACCCGCTTCCGCACCTGCGCGGTGGACGCCAGAGGCCTGCGCCACCTCGAGCAGTGGTGCGAGGTGGTGGTGGTCCGGGGCTTCGTCATGCAGCGCCACGCGGTCCTGGCCCGTTCGACGAAGGTGGTCGTCGTCGACGTCTACGACCCCATCCACCTCGAGCAGCTCGAGCAGGGACGACACGACGGGCCCCGCCAGCACCTGGCGTCGGTCCGGGTGGCGGCGGCGGTGCTGAACGAGCAACTGCTGCGGGGCGACTTCTTCGTCTGCGCCAGTCCCAAGCAGCGGGACTTCTGGTTGGGGCACCTGGCCGCCCTCGGCCGGGTGAACCCACTCACCTACGGCGAGGACCAGACCCTGCGATCCCTCATCGACGTGGTCCCCTCGGGCCTGCCCGAGGTTCCCCCGGCCGCTGGCCGGCCCGTGCTCAGGGGCGTCGTCCCCGGCATCGGCGCCGACGACAAGGTGGTGTTGTGGGGGGGAGGGATCTACAACTGGCTCGATCCCCTGACCCTCCTAGGCGCGGTCGATCGCCTCCGGCATCGCCTGCCCGAGGTGCGGCTGTACTTCCTGGGCCTGTCCCATCCCAGCCCCGAGGTACCACCGATGGCGATGGCGGCCCGGGCCGTCGAGCTCTCCGATCGCCTGCGCCTGACCGGCACCCACGCCTTCTTCAACGAGGGATGGGTCGACTACGACGAGCGCCAGGGCTACCTGCTTGAGGCCGACGTCGGGGTGAGCACGCACCTCGACCACGTCGAGACCGCCTTCTCGTTCCGCACCCGGCTGCTCGACTGCCTGTGGGCCGGCCTGCCCATGGTGGTCACCCGGGGCGACGGCTTCGCCGAGTTGGTCGATGCCCGGGGCCTGGGCCTCACCGTCCCGCCCGACGACGTGGAGGCGCTCGAGCAGGCCCTCTTCCGCCTGCTCAGTGACGGCGGGCTCAGGGCCAGGTGCCGAGCAGCCATCGCCGAGGTGGCCCCGGCGTTCACCTGGTCCTCGGCCATGCGGCCCCTGCTCGGGTTCTGCCGCACGCCGCGCCGGGCCCCCGACCTAGTCCACCCGCTGACCCGTGCCTGGCGCCCCGTGGCCCCCTCCACCAGGGAGATCGGCCGGGCGGGCCTCTTCGGCCGTCTGCGCCGGCTCGTCCACCACCTCGGCCGAGGGGAGCTGAGCATGGTCAGCCGAAGGGCGCTCTCACGGTTGCGGCTGCTCGGACGCTCGTCTCCTTGGTGAAGAGCCAGCCGTCGAAGGGGGTCAAGGTCACGCCGTCGGGCGCCTCGATCGACATCTCCAAGCGCAGGCGGTCGTCGCCCCGCAGGAGGCCCTCGATCTCGGCGCAGTACTGCTTGACCAGCTGGTGGAACTCCACCAGGTCAGGGGTGAGCTCCAAGTCGGGGCACATCATCAAGACACTCCCACCGACGGGCAGCGCGTCGATCAGCGGCGGGAGCGCCTCAGCCGGCCGGCTCTCGCGGACCCGCTCCAAGCTGTTGCGCCAGTCGGTCACCTGCACGTCGTCGACGGCACCATGGGCGCCGGCGTAGCGCAAGCCGGGCGGGAGGTAGTAGGCGAGAAGGGGGATCTGGCTGAAGTCGGGTGAGATGACGAGGTCACCAGGTTGGAGCTCGCTCGCCGCGGCCTGAGCAACCTCCTGGGCGTTGCTCTTCTGGTAGGGCGGCACTCTGACCCCGAGTGGCGCGTTGAACAGGGCCAAGAGGACGACGGCCGTCACGGCCAGGTTCCCACCCCGGGCCAAGCCGAGCGCGACCACCAACAGCAGCGGCGGGACCACCACGCCGAGGTAGCGGTACCCCCAGACGGCGCTAGCCCAGCCCCCGGCGAGGACGACGACGGGCATGATGAGCATCGCCGTGACCGCCAGGGCGGTCCGGCTGGACGGCCGCTTCAGGATGCCCACCAAGGCGGCGAAACCGCCCACCCCCAGCGCCACCACCGCCTCGCGCCCGCCAAAGGCGAAGGTCACCTCGTCCCGAAGACCGACCAGGGTGGGGCGCCGGGACCAGGGGTTGGGGTCGTGGGCCACCTGGTAGAGCAAGGTCGGAACCCAGGGCAGGTACAGCAGGCCGACGGCGCCGAAGGCCAGGGCGGCGTCGACCAGCGTCCGCCGGCGATCGGAGCCGACGACGAGGCAGGGGACGAGGGCCGCTGCGGCTCCCATCGCCAGGAAGAGCCCCCAGCTGTGGGTGTAGACGAGCAAGGTGAGCACGATGGCGAAGGCGGGCAGGTAGCGCCGCCGCCCGAACACAAAGGCGTGGAGGAACGTGGTGGTGACCAGGAGGGTGAGCAGCGTGACCAGGCTGTACATCCGGGTCTCGTTGGCGTAGAAGGCGATGAAGGGGTTCAGGGCGGCCACCAGAGCGCACATCCAGCCCGTCCGCCGGTCGAAGAGGCTCCAACCCGCCCACAGCGCGGCGGGGACGACGGCCAGCGCGAACAGGAGCGACAGCGTGTGGGTGGCCGCCTCGGAGCTCCCGAACAGCGACATCCACCCGTGGAGCAGGAAGTAATACAGTGGGGGCGAACCGTCGAGGCGCAAGCTGGCAGGGATCTCCGCCAGTGGCTGGGACGCAAGGCCCACCGCGATCCCCTCGTCGATCCAGAACCAGATCTGGCGGCCCCGGCCCCACAAGAAGGCCAGCACAGCCAGGAGCCCGGCCAGGATGGCCAGGTCGGGCCCGACGAGCTGGCCCGGGCGACGAAGCCGTGCCCGCTCGGAGCTGGGTCCCTCAGCGGGCACAGCCGGACCGGCGGCGCGCCAACTGGCGGCTTCATCGCTCGCTGCCAAGGGGTCGCGCTGGGACTGCTCGGTCACATCGGTCACGTCGCCTGGTCACCCCATCTCGTCACTGCGCTCAGCATCAGCGCGCCCAGCAAGAGTCATTCTCGGCCGCAGCAACGTCCGGTGCCTGCGCCCGACGCCGTCGCAGCCTGTTCCGCCATCTCAGCTTGCAGGACAGGACACGCCAGCTTTCGTCGTGGAAGGGTTTCACGTGCAGGCGCCACCGGAGCGTCCTCGCTGCGCCCGAGAGGCTAGCACTGCGTCCGGGGGATCTCGGGCTGGCGGCTAGCATGAGCGGCCATGGCTACGGTTCTTGTCACCGGCGGTGCCGGCTTCTTCGGCGACGTGCTCAAGCGGCGGCTGCTCGCCGAGGGGCTCGACTGCGTCAGCATCGACCTGCAGCCCGACCCCATGACCCATCCCCAGCTCACCTCCGTGCAGGGCGACATCCGGGACGACACGCTGGTGGAGGAGCTCTTCCGCAGGCACCGCTTCGAGGGCGTCTTCCACTGCGCCGCCATCCTCGCCCATGCGGTGAAGGACGAGAGCTTCCTCTGGTCGTCCAACGTGGACGGTACCGCGGTGCTGGCCCGCTGCGCCGCCGCCCACCAGGTGTCGAAGTTCGTCTTCATCTCCTCCAACTGCCTCTGGGGGGAGAGCTTCCACCGCCCGGTAACCGAGGATGACGAACCTCGGCCGATCGAGATCTACGGCCGGTCCAAGTGGGAGGGCGAGAAGGTCCTGGCCCGCCACCGCGACGACTTCGACGTGGTGGTGCTGCGCAGCCCGACCATCGTCGACGCCGGCCGCCTGGGGCTGCTCACCATCCTGTTCGACTTCATCCGCGAGGGCCGCAAGGTCTGGGTCGTGGGCAAGGGTGACAACCGGTACCAGTTCGTGTATGCCCCTGACCTCGCCGAGGCCTGCGTGCTCGGCTTCGCCACTTCCACGGCCTCGGGCTGGTTCAACGTCGGCGCGGACCACGTCAAGACCTTGGCCGACGTCTACCGCTACGTGATCGACCAGGCGGGGACCGGCGCCCGGGTCGCCTCCCTGCCGAAGGCGCCGACCCTCGCCGCCATGCGGCTCGCCGCCGCCCTCAAGGTCTCTCCCCTCGGTCCCTACCACTACCGCATGATCGCCGAGGACTTCATCTTCGATACCTCCAAGATCGCCCGGGAGCTGGGTTGGCACCCTTCGCTGACCAACGAGGAGATGCTGGCCGAGGCCTACAAGGCCTACGAGCGGGACTTCGACGAGATCCACCTGCGGCGCGACGTCTCCGCCCACCGTCAGCCCGCCCAGATGGGAGCCATCCGCATCCTCAAGTGGCTCTCCTGAGGGAGCCGGGCTCCATCGGCGCCGTCATGGCCGGAGCCTCGGGCTTGCGCCGAGACCTCCACCTCATGGCCAGGGCGGCGAGCAGCAGCAAGACGAGAGGTTCGGCGTAGAGGCGGAAGCGCTCGTTCTCGCCGACCTCGAGGAGGTTGCTGACGGCCGTCACGTAGAGGACCGTCGACCACAGGAAGGCCAGCACCAGCGAGCCCGCGCCGCCGCGTCGGCGCCGTGCGAACGACAGCTCGACGGCTCCCCCGACGAGGGCGACGCCGTAGAGGAGGACGGAGAGCCAGGCGGTGCGAGGGGGCCCTTGGCGGTACTGGCGGCCGACATCGGGGAAGACCGAGACGGGCTCCCCGTTCGCCACCACACCGTAGATGACTCGGTTGTACCAGTGGTTGAAGGCTCCCAGCTGCAGGCGGTTGTCGCGGAGGGCGAAGAAGTCGCTGGGAGGTCGGAAGAACATCTCGGTCCCCGCCGCCACCCCCCGGAGGTAGGCATCGGGGTGGGCACGCAGGGTCCGCAGCGCATCGTCGAGGTAGGCCTGCGAGACCCCGGCGTAGATGAGGTTGTTGAAGTTGATCCACGAACTTCCGTCGGCGAAGGTCTTCATCTCGTCATCGAGGACGGGGACGCCGGTCCTTGGCGGCGACGGAACGACGTCCCTGTAGCCGGGGACCGGCGTGAACGGGGGGATCAGCGCCAGGGGTGACAGCTCGCCCCGTCCCACCATCGCCCGGCGTTCGGCTTCGGGGAGCTGGAAGGTCGTGATCTTGGCCAGGCTCACGCCGAGGGAGGTGCTGGAGGTGAAGGTGCCGGTGACGCGCAGGGTGTTGGCGTAGACGGCGACGACCACCAGCAGGGGTACGGCGGCGACGGTGGCCACCTTCTTCCAGTCGGCGCGCCGGCGGTGGACGACGAGCACGACGGCCCAGGCCAGGAACCAGATCAGCTGGAAGGTGCTCCTGGTCAGCACCAGCACCGCCAGCAGGCCGAGGAACAGGGCGACGTGTCGGAGGCGATGGCCGGTCTCGTAGCGCTGCAGGGTGAGGACCGAAAGGCACAGGAGCAGGATGACCAGGTAGTCGTAGTGCGACCAGTTCTCGAAGAGGATGTTGGCCGGGCTCAGAGCCAGGACGAGGGTGAGGACCACGGCGATGGCGCTACGCACCCCCAGGCGGACCAGGACTATGTAGACAGTGAGCGCCAGCGCCAACCCGGCGCCCAGGTAGACCATGCGAAGCAGCGGCTCCTCCCGGGCCTGGGGAACCCGCAGCACCAGCCCGATTAAGAGGTTGAACAGCGGGGGCTGGGAGTGGAGGTGCGCCAGGCTCCCGAGCAGGTCGTCGCGCAGCTCGCTGAGCTCGAGCACCTGGAAGCCGCTGGCGAGAGGTCCGGCGTCGAACCTGACGCCGCTGGAGGCGACGGCCAGCCTGGAGAGGACGAACGCGACCACGACGACGATCGCGCCCGCCCACGAGGAGCGCCGAGTGCCCGGCGCTCGAACCTCGGGAGGATCCTGCACCGCCGTGGCCACCACTGGCTCGGGCCCTGGTCGCGCTGTCTCCGTCCCCACCGGCCTGCACGGTATCGTTCCCTTCAGGCGCGCCGGCACGCGCCCGAAGACGGGGCCGAGACGGAAACGGCGCGGCGCACGTCTACCCTGTCCGCACCGCCCGACGTCTGGCAGGCAACTGGAAACGATTCGGAACCCGACACAGCCCGAGCAAGGCGAGCCCGCGCCGCAGCGTCGGTCGGAGCAGCAGGCCGAGGTGAGCCCTCCGGGCCAGAGCGCTCCTACGCTCTCGCCCGCCGCCGGCCGGCCTGGCCTCTCGCTGGTCGACCTGGGCGCCATCGGCGGTCTCGTAGCCGTGCTGGCCTACCTGTGGAGCCGGGGCCGTCACACCTGGTACTGGACCGACGAGGCGCTGTCGCTCGGCATGTCGTCGCATCCGCTCGCTCAGCTGCCCGAGGTGCTGGCCCAGGACACCTCCCCTCCGCTGTACCACGTCCTGCTCAACCTCTGGGTGACGTGGTTCGGGTCCTCCGAGGCGGCGACCCACTCCCTGTCCATGCTCTTCGCCCTGGCCGTCGTCCCGGCGGTGCTGTGGGCGGGCTGGAGCCTCTTCGACCGCCGGACCGGGTGGATGTGCGCGCTCCTCGCCGCCGTCAGCCCCTTCCTCGCCACCTACGCCAACGAGACCCGCATGTACTCCCTGGTCGCCTTGCTGTCCCTGCTGGTGACCGCCACGTTCCTCCACGCCTTCGTCTACCGTCGCCGGCGCTTCGTCCCCGCCTTCGCGCTTCTCCTGGCCATGACCATGTACACCCACTACTGGGGGTTCTTCCTGGCCCTCGGTACCGGCGTCGCCCTTGTCGTGGTCGTCGTCGGCGGCGTGACCGGCAGCGCCGATCGGCGACGCCTGGTTCTCGACGCCGTGCTCGCCTATGGCGCGGCCGCCCTCCTGTTCGCCCCCTGGTTGCCGACGCTGCTGTACCAACGTGCCCACACGGTGGTGGGGTGGGCCCTTCCACCGACGCTCCAACTGGTGCGCGACGACGTGGTCGGCCTGGTCGGCGGACCGGTCCCGGCTGTCGCCCTGGCGCTGGGAGCTGGAGGTGCGCTGGTCGTCTTGCTCCGCCGACCCTGGGACCGCCGCTCCTTGCTGACGGTCGCCATCGTTGTCATCGTCGTCGTCGCCGTGGCGGCAGGATGGGCGACGTCGCGGACCAATGCCCAGTGGCACGGCCGTTACCTGGGCATCGTGCTCGCTCCGGTCGTGTTGGCCTTCGGCGTGGCGCTGGCCCGAGCCGGTCAGACGGCAGTCGCTGCCTTGGCCGTCGTGGCCGTGCTCACCGCTCCCATCAGCGTACGGGTACCGCTGTACGCCAAGAGCGACGCCAAGGGGTGGGTCCAGGAGGTCGCACCGCTCCTGGAGCGCGGGGACCTCGTCTTCGCTCCCATCGGGGCGATCCCCCTCCTCGCCCACTACCTGCCCGACGGCCTCCGCTACACGACGACGACGGGGCCCGTCGCCGACCCCCTGGCCGCCGATTGGAGGGACGCCATGGAGCGCCTGCGCACCGGTGGCCCAGTCTCCTCGCTGTCGCCCCTGGTCGACCGTCTGCCCGTGGGCGGACACGTGCTGATGTCGTGCCCACCGGTCGAGGGGAGCGAACTCGCTGGTCTGCCGCCCTACATCGAGTTGGAGATCCGACGGTGCCTCGAGGGCAGGGACTACCTCCTGGCCCATCCCCGGCTGGACGTCGAGACGTCGCTACGCTTCCCGGCGGTACCGAACGCCCCCGTGGACGCCCAGTTGCTCACCAAGCTGCCCTCGGCCTGAGGACCGAGGACGGGCTAGCCGGCCCATCCTCGAATCTGAGACGGGCGCCCTGCCCGCCTTCTCGAGGAGGAGATGACGGTGCGTTCCAGCAGCAACCCCGCCCTCACCCGCAGCCCGGCCTTCACCGGCACCGGCACCGGCACCGGCGCCCCCGGCCGGGCCCCCACGGTGGACCCGCTCGAGCAGGCCTTCGGAGCTCCCAGCACCACCGCCCGCCAGACCGGGCGCATGAGCGTCGACAGCGTCGTGGAGCGGACGGCCATCCTGCTCGGCGTGGCCGTGCTCACCGGCGGCGTCACCTGGGCGCTGGGGCTGGGCGCCCTGGCCTTCCCCGCCGGGGTGGTCGGCCTCGTGCTCGCCCTGGTCATCATCTTCAAGCAGATCACCGACCCGGGCGTGATGCTGGCCTACGCCGCCGTCGAGGGTGTCTTCCTCGGGGGGGATCAGCCAGTACTTCAACTCCCTCTACCCCGGCATCGTCGTGCAGGCGGTGGTGGGCACCGCCGGTGTCACCGCCGTCATGCTCGCGCTGTACCGCAGCGGCAAGATCAGGGTCACCCCGCAGTTCACCAAGATGGTGGTGGGGGCCACCATGGGCTTCCTCGCCCTCGTGGTGGTCAACCTCGTCGCCGGCTTCTTCACCGACGGCGGCCTCGGCTTGCGGGAGGGGCCGCTCGGCATCCTCGTGGGCGTGGTGGCCATCGGCCTGGCCTCGCTGAACCTGGTGCTCGACTTCGACCTCGTCGAACAGGGCGCCCGCCAGGGCGTTCCCGAGCGCTACGGCTGGTTCGCCGCCTTCGCCATCATGGTGACGCTGGTGTGGCTCTACGTCGAGATCCTGCGCCTGCTGGCCATCCTGCGGGGCAACTGACCCCTCTCGGGCCCCTGGTCCGGCGCTCTGGTCGCGGCGAGTAGAGTCCCGGCCCGGAATCCTCATCGTCCACATCAGCCACAGCAGGGGGAGCCCGAGTCCGAGATCGACGCCAGCGGTTGAGAGCCCGCCATGCCCTTCCTCGCCTCCCCCGGTTCCCTCTCCCCCGGCCCGCTCCTGGGTTCCCCCCGGCCGTGGTCGCCGTGCTGGTCCTGCTCGCCTCCTCCACGGCCCCCGTGACCACGGCCGAGTTCGTCGCGGGCGGGAGGTCCAAGACCCAGACCGTGAGTCTGGCGCCGGGCGAGGAGGCCGAGCTCGACGCCGGGGCCGACGTCTCGCCCCGCCAGCTCGACGTGGCCCCGTTCCAGCTCCTGGGCGTGAGCTGGTCCGGCGACACCGAGGGGGGTCAGGTGCGGGTCCGCAGCGCCGAGGGCTGGGACGAGTGGGTCGAGCTCGAGCGCGCCACCCCGGGCTCCGGTGAGGACACCACCGCCGTTCGGTCAGCGAGCCGATCTGGGTGGGCTCGGCCTCGCCCGGTGCGCCCCCCATCACCAACCGGTCGTCGTGGGGCGCCCACCCGGCCAAGGCCGGCCCGACGATCGTGGCCGGCCTGAAGATGGGCTTCGTCCACCACACGGTGAGCGCCAACGGCTACGCCCCGGCCGACGTGCCCGGGACCCTGCGGGGCATCCAGGCCTACCACATGGACGTCAACGGCTGGGACGACATCGGCTACAACTTCCTGGTCGACCGGGTCGGGCAGATCTGGGAGGGCCGGGCCGGGGGCGTGGACCGCAACGTGGTCGGGGCTCACGTGGGCGGGTTCAACACCGGCTCGGTGGGCGTGGCCGTCATGGGCGACTACCGCAGCGCCGAGCCCACCAGCGCCTCGCTGGGAGCGGTTGGGCCAGGTGCTGGGCTGGAGCCTGGGCACGGCGGGCGTCGATCCCACCGCCTGCACGTCGATGACTGGCTTCGACCGCAGGACAGTGAGCCTGCGCATCATCTCCGGCCACCGCGACGCGGCACCCACCGAGTGCCCTCGCCAGCAGCTCTACGACCACCTCCACCTCGTGCGCTGGGCCGCAGCCAAAAAGGCGGTCGCCGTCGCCGGGTGAGGCCCCTTGCTCAGGCGGCGGGGACGGGGCCGGCCGCCCGGGGCGTCGGGGTGGGCTGCCGGCGGGCCCCGCGCAGGAGTTCGACCAGGGCCCAGGCGCTGGGCGCCAGGGTGGCAGGTCTTCGCAACTTCCGGTGCAACAGGATGCCTCCACCCGCGTCATGGCCCGAGGTAGGCGACCACGTCGAGCAGGAGCTGTGCCGTGCCGGGGTGGTTGTCGCTGATCCACACGGTGAGCCGGCCGTCGCGCAGGGGGCAGAGCACCTGCACGGCCGAGGGACTGGCCTCGCTGAAGTAGCCGCTCACGATGGCCGACGCCGCGGGTGGCCCATCGTCCGCCGAGACCTTGACGTAGCCGTTGTAGGTGGCGGACGGCACGGAGAGCGTGGCCACGACACCGACAGCCCAGTCAGGCACGCCGGCGTGACCGGCCACCTCCAGCACCACGGCGCTGCCCGCGGCCACCGGCCCGGTGACGGCTCCGGGCACGCCCGTGCCGTCGCGGGTGTCGAGCACCCGTACCGCCGTAAGCGGTGTGACGTTGCGCCCGTGGATGTCGCCGGTCGGGACGCGGCGAGACCCCAGGGCCTGCCGCAGTCGGCGAGGGTGCGACTGAGGCTGGCGCCGAGGCCTGCGGGCGGTCGCCGTCTCGGAGCACCACCCCGTGCTCGGGATGCACCCAGTGGTAGCTGAGGACCACCCGGCCCCGCGCCAGTCCGCTCATGACCACGTCACCGGACTGGTGTTGCGGACCTTCACCTCCACCGTGCACCCACGGTTGCTCAGGACGACGGGCGGAGTGTTCGAGGCGAGGTAATCCGCAGAGAACAGCGGCGCGCTGGACCAGAACCCGGAGATGCGGGCTCGCTCCTCCTCGACGGTCACGGCAGCCGGCATCCCCTGCGTGGCCTTTCCCCGCGACCGCTTGCTACGAGCCTCGGCCTCTCGGCAGGCGGAGGCACTCGGGTCACGCACCAGCGGCTCGAGAACCGGCTCAGTGGCGAGCGTCCGCTCGTACTCCTCGTAGAGGTAGTACTCCTCGCACGAGGGTGCGTTCTTCTGGCGATAGCGAGCCACCTTCGCCTCTCGCTGCGCTCGGTCGCGCCGGACTAGGTCGAGGTGGCAGATCACCGCCTCCTCCGGCTCGACGACCGGGCCCTCACCGGCGATCTCGAACGGGCTGTGCAGCCGGCCACGGTGGAAGTACGCGAAGGTGCGGGCAACGTCGTAGGTGTCCGCGGTGGAGGACTCGTCGACGAGGAGGACGACCTCGTCTGCGTACTCGAGGGTGCGGGTGATCCAGTGCTCGAGCCTGCCGGCCGAGTTCCAGGTCATGCCGCAAACGCTGAGTGTCGGGCGGGCGATGACATGCCTCCCGTCGGATGTGTCCCATCCAGGCTACTGGAGGGCGGGCGCGGGCACCGTCGAGCTCAGCCAGGACCTGCCGCTGAGTGTGGGCCTTCGACCGGGCCGCTGAACACGCCGCCACGCCGGTTGCAGGTGACGTCGAGGCCATAGGGTCAGTCGGACTCGCGGTCCCGCCGTCTCCTCTTCCTGTCGCGACGACGTTCATCATCGTCGTGCGACGACTCGGTGGGGGTGGGCACCGTCTCTCCTGGCGGAGGAGCGATGTCCACGGACGCAGGCGCGGTGGCGGACACAGCGCGGCTTGCTGCCATTCGATCCGCCACCTGGTCGCGTACCTCATCCAGCCGTTGCTGTAGGGCGTCACCCGGACAGGCTGTCGACAGCACCTCTCGGTGACCGCACAGGTTGGCGAAGCTGGTGACGCTACCGTCAGCCTTGGTGTAGCCCGACGCACCGTGGGGGTCGATGCCTCGGGTGGCGAACTTCCAGCTCAGGAGGTCGCTGAGCGCGCCCAGCGCCGCGTCGCTGGCCGTGACACCGGCGGACGAGTAGGTCCCGAGAAGCGCCACTCCCACGCTGCCCCGGTTGAAACCGTAGGCGTGGGCACCCAGGACACCGAGCCCGGTTCGATCCTCGCCGCTGTGCGGCTCACCGGGCCCGTAGTCGCGCGCCCAGCGACCTTCGTAGATCTGCCCGGCGCGGTCGATGAGGAAGTTGTAGCCGATGTCGTCCCAGCCGCTGCCCTGCACGTGGTATCGATAGATGGCCCTCACTCGGGCCCGGGGATCGGGCTCGTCGTTGAGCGTGGCGGTGTGGTGGACGATGGCTTTGGTGATCGGAGCAAACGATCGGCTGCCGGACCGCAGCGACTCGTCCGCCCCCCACTCCGACCTGGGAACGATCGGCGGTGCGCCCACGGCGCCGGGAGCGTGCACGAGCGTGGCGGCGTCGACCGCCGTGCCCATGGCCAGGGCACGTATGGCACGGGGGCCGAGTACGAGAGCGCCGGCGGCCACCAGCCCCCGGCCGAGCAGGGCTCGACGCAGCGGCAGGGGAAGTCGTTGTTGTACATCGTCACCCATATGGCTTCTCTCACTTCGTGACACGCGGTGAGAGATTACTTGCATTGATGGTCTATTTCAATGGCAAGCTTCCAAACTCACTGCTAGCGGTGAAAGAGGAACTTGGGCGAGACTACTCTTGACCATTGCGGCCAACACAGACTGCCCAGTGCGGCCATCGCCTGCCCAGTGGCGGCCACCACCGACAGTGCCCTACGCGTCCGCCCGACGCGCTCTGGGAACCGGCGTTTGCGCGCACTTCCCTGGTCCGGCGCCCGCGTGGTTCACGCGGACGCCGGCAGCCTTCCTCGGCTGAGTCCGTCGAGCAGCAT
>JAUJLZ010000373.1 GCA_030447125.1 Acidimicrobiales bacterium | reverse complement strand
TAGCCGACCCTTCGACGCCCTCCCCGCGGGCGCACCGCGCTGCGCTACGCCAGGTCGATGGTGCGGGTGATGCGTACCTCTTCGAGGAGACGGCGGTCGTGGGTGACCAGGAGCAGCGTGGCGTCGTAGGTGTCGAGGGCCTGCTCGAGCTGCTCGATGGCAGGCAGGTCGAGGTGGTTGGTGGGCTCGTCGAGGACCAGGCAGTTGGCCCCGCTGGCCATGATGAGGGCGAGGCCGGCCCGGGTGCGCTCGCCGGGCGAGAGGCTGGCGGCCGGTCGCTCGACGTCGCCGGCGTTCAGTCCGAACTTGGCCAGGAGGGACCGGGCGGGCTGGGGCAAGAGCCCCGAGGCAGCGGTGAACCCTTCGAGCAGGGGCCGGCCAGCCGGGAAGCGTTGGCGACCCTGGTCGAGGCGAGCGACCACCACGCCGGGCCCGAGGTGCTGGTGGCCCTCGGTGAGAGGCACCTCGCCGAGGAGTGCCCCGAGCAGCGTCGACTTGCCCGACCCGTTCGGTCCGAGGACGGCGATGCGCTCGGCCCAGGCCACCTCCAGGTCGAGTGGGCCCAGGCGGAACGACCCCCGCTCGACCACGGCGCCGGCCAGGCGGGCCACGACGTCGCCACTGCGGGCGGACGCGGCCAGCTCCATGTGCAGGTCCCAGCCTTCCCACGGCTTGTCCACCACCTCCAGGCGCTCCAGGGCCCGCTCGCTGATGCGCACCTTGGAGGCCTGCTTCTCGGTCCGGTTCACCTTGAACCCGCGCTGGGCCTTGTCGTTGTCGGGTGCACCCCTCTTGGCCTTGCTGGCGCCGCTCACCGCCCACTGCCGCTGCGCCCGGGCCCGCTGGGTCAGGCGTTCGACGTCGGCCTGGTAGCCGGCGTGGGCCTCCTCGCCGTGGCGGCGGGCCACGGCCTTGGCCTCCAGGTAGGCGAACCACCCCCCGCCGAACTCGGTGGCCGTGCGTCGCTGCTCGTCGATCTCAAGGACACGCTCGACGGTGGCGGCGAGGAAGGCCCGGTCGTGGGAGACGACGACGAGGCCGGCGGTGAGCTCGTCGACCAGGAAGCGCTCCAGGCGATCGAGGCCGGCGAAGTCCAAGTCGTTGGTGGGCTCATCGAGGAGGAGCACGTCGACCCGGGTGAGCAGGATGGAGGCCAGTGCGGCGCGGGCCACCTGGCCCCCCGAGAGCTGGCCCACCTCCACGGCCATCCGATCGGGGTCCAGGCCGAGGTCGTCACAGACGGCCTGGGCCCGGGCGTCGAAGTCGGGGCCGCCGAGGGCGAGGTAGCGCTCGAGGGCGACGCTGTAGTCGTCCTCCGCGCCCGGTGTGCTGTCGGCCAGGCGGGCCCCGGCCGCCTCCAACGCGACTTCGGCGGCGGCGACTCCCGTCCGTCGAGCCAGCATGGCCCCGAGGGTCTCGCCGGGCGCCGGCTCCGCCTCCTGGGGCAGGTAGCCGACGTTGAGGGTGGGCGGCGCCAAGGTGGTGTGCCCCCCGTCCGGTTGGTCGAGCCCGGCCAGGATTCGCAACAACGTGGTCTTGCCCACCCCGTTGGGCCCCACCACGCCGAGGCGGGTGCCGGGACCGACGGTGAGGCTGACCCGCTC
Organism: Acidimicrobiales bacterium; assembly: GCA_030447125.1. The sequence goes on along the minus strand of JAUJLZ010000373.1, from coordinate 623 downwards.
GAGGATGGGCGTGGCGCCCTGCGAGCGGCTGAGGTCGGTGGCGACAAGGGTGGCGCCCGAGCTCTTCATGGGACCTCGATGATCGGCCAGGTGATGACCCCGGTCTCCAGCACGGAGGCCAGGATGCCGGTGCCCGGCGTCGAAGCGATCGGCGAGCACCCGCCGCAGCTCGATCCTGGCCGCGGCCGTCCCACCGGAAACGATCAGCGCCGCCTCACCGAGATCGGTGATGCCGATCTCGCCGCCCTGGGTGATCTCCCACCGCCGCCGAAGCTCGGCCGGAAGACTGGTCCGGCCCCGGCGGGAGACCTTGGCGTTGCTCGTCGTGGGTGATTTGTGAGCAGCGGCCATGGACAAAGCACAAGGAGCCGGCGCTCTCTACTGGGGGAGGAGCACGGCCAGCGTCTCTCGGACCTGACCCAATACCGCAGGGCCGACATTGCCGGTCACTCACTACATCTTTTGCACACTGCAGCGTCTACGGCAGAGCACCGGCAACACCTCCAACAATGCTCTGGATCGCCCCTGAGCTCGCTTGCTCTCTTCGTTTGGTGGAGGTGGCGGGAATCGAACCCGCGTCCTTCAGCTTCTCAACCAGGCTTCTCCGAGCGCAGCCGGTGGAG
>JAUJLZ010000372.1 GCA_030447125.1 Acidimicrobiales bacterium | reverse complement strand
GACCCGGACCTTGCTGGCCAGCACCAGCTCGGCCGTGCTCCACAGCGCCCAGCGCCGGCCGGGCATGTCCCGCACCAGCAAGAAGGCGTAGCGGCCGGCGTCGACGACCCGGCGCAGCGCCAGCTCATCGAGGATGAACACGTCGGCCTCGGCCAGCTCGGGCCGCAGGTGGGCCCATCCTCGGTAGGGCTGGCGCTTGGTCTTGAGCTCGAGCTCGCAAAGGCGCTCGCCGGGGCCAAGCAGCTGGTAGTCGAGGCGGTCCAGCGAGGCGGTCGAAGAGGACAGGCGCACGAGCTCGGGGTGCTCGTCGAGGGCCCGGGCCACCTGCGCCTCGAGCGGGTGGCGCTGCGCCAGGTCCACCTTCCAGTCAGACGCCCGGCGCTCACGCATCAGGGGTCTCCACGTCGTCGAACAGGGCGGCCTGGCCCGGTGGCGCTTGCCAAGGGGGGTCGATCGGCTCTCGGCTATCGCCGACGGGGCTGGCGCCGAAGAGCTTACGAAGGCGTTGGAAACCGGCGAGATCCCCCTCGGTGGCCACGACGTCGGCGACGTCGGGCTGAAGCTTGGCCAGGAAGGCGGCGCACACGCCGGTGGCGGGCAGGTGCGAGGTGACCATCAGCACTGGCAGCGCCCCTTGCCGGCGCAACATGACGGCGTCGAAACCCGCCTTCTTCACGGTGTCGGAGCGCTTGAACCCGGCTCGGGATCCGGTATCGGGTGTGCCGTGGGCCAGCACGACGAAGCGACGGCCGTTGCGGCCACGGACGACGGCGCCAATCTGGATGCCGGCCACTTTCCCGCCCCGTCGCTCCACCGTGGCGCCAGCGGCCTGGAGGTACTGCAGGGCTATTTCAGTGAAGTCCGCTCCGGTTGCCCGGCAGCGGCCGTTGAACCACGCGCCCTCGGTGGGCAAGTCCTCGAAGGGCCCCTCGGAAGCCGTGGGTGCGAGCTGTCTCATGCCGAGCGCCTCTCAGTCCTGGTCAGGTCGCTGATGGGGGCGGGCGGAGCGAAGCGCCGGGCGAATGCCTCTCGAAGAGGCCGAGGATCGAACACCACGAAGCGACCGGGCGCCGACACGTGGTCACGTAGATCGGTCGAAGGCACCACGTGAAGCTCGTCGGTCGGGCCCACCACGGCGACGGGATCCTTGCCGGTTAGGTCTAGCTGGCCCACTGCGGGCCCGTAGGCGGCGACGTCGAGGCCCGAGCGAGCCAGGTGGGCCAGGGCCCCCAGCCGCAGCACGTCGGCCTCGTCGTAGCGCCGCAGCCGCCGGCTGGCCGACACCCGCTCGACCCGGCCGGGCACTACCCAGCCCTTGCGCCCCCAGTAGTCGAGTTGGCGGTAGGTGATGCCCACCAGCTCTGCTGCCTCTGGCGCAGACATTACGTTAGGAGCTGCTGGTGTAACCACGGAGGACATTACACAGGAACGCGGCGATGTAGTCAAGCACCTCTGGCAGGCTGCGTCCGTGGCCAACACCGCGTTCCTCCGGTACACCGTCGAGCCGTGGGTACGGGAGCGACTAGCCGAGACCTACGGGCAGGCGTTCGCTCCCCGAGTGCTTCGCCTGAAGCCCGGCGGCGCCCACGAGTTCGACGCCGTCTCTGCAGATGGGAGCGTCGTGGGCGGCATCAAGTCGAACAGCGGCCTCACCAGCGGCGGGAACCATCCGACGGCCAAGGTGGCCACCTGTCTCAACGAGGTCTACTACCTGACCCTGGTCAGCGCTCCGACGCGGCTGCTGGTGCTCACCAACCCCCACTTCCACGCCATCTTCACCAAGGTCACCACTGGGGCGATCGCCGACGGGGTCGAGGTGGTGTTGGTGCCACTGCCAGCGGAGATGCAACACGAGGTCGACCAGGTGACGAAGCGAGCCAGCCGGGAGATGGGGCCCGACGCGACCCTTGCTGCCGCGGCGGTGGTGGTGGAAGAAGCCGGCGAGCAAGGCGGACCGCCCTGACCGGGCGGTGCAAGGGTCCCTCCTTCGGTCTCGCTGCTTGCGTAGCGCCCCAAAGGCGGAGGTGGGATCGACGTGGCTGAAGAGAGAGCTGCCGGTCCTGCGCGCGGTCGTTGCAGCTGAGGATGCAGGAGAAGCTCCCCGGCACGCACTGAGCCGATCAGCTGGTAGTCGAGGCGGTCCAGCGATACGCCAGTCGGCGAGGCGGCCTTCACGCACGGCTGGTCTCCCGTCGGGCCGAACAGCTCAAGCTGGTCGTTGAGCCTGCGCC
>JAUJLZ010000371.1 GCA_030447125.1 Acidimicrobiales bacterium | reverse complement strand
AGTGCTGCCCCTCGTGGTTCACCACCACGGTGAACACCTCCTCCCGCCGCCGGTCAGGCGGCACGGCGTTCTCACTCTCATGGTTCAGGCCCATCGGGCACCCCCAGTTGCTTCCCTCACCGCTCGTGCGTTGTGCGCTGTGTGCGGAGCGGCGCTGATTGTAGGGCGGTAATGGCCAGCCACCGGGCCTAGGTTGCGTCCGTGCGGTTCCTGTTCACCTGCGTTCCCGGCCACGGGCACCTCCACCCGATGGTGCCGCTCGCTCGGGCGCTTGAAGCCGCCGGCCAGGAGGTGGCCTTCGCCACGGCCAAGCGCTTCTGCCAGCGGGTGGCCAGGGTGGGCTTCGCCGCCTTCCCGGCGGGGCTGGGACGGGGCGAGGTCATGGCCGCCACCCTGGGGTCGCCGGGAGCGGCCCCCCTCGGCTCTGGCGACGGGTGGAGGTTCGGTGCCCACATGTTCGCCGCCGTCGCCGCCCCGGCCAAGGTCCCGGACCTGGTGGCGGTGATCCGCCGGTGGGGACCGGATCTCGTCATCCACGACGTCACCGACTTCGCCGGACCCGTGGCCGCTGCCTCCACCGGCAGGCCGTGGGCGGCGCACAGCCTCGGCCCCATCTTCCCCCTCGAGCTGTCCCGCTTGGCCGGGCACCTCGTCGCTCCCCTGTGGGCGCAGTGGAACGTGGAGCCGGGGCCCCTCGGCGGAATGTTCCGCCACCTCTACCTCGACATCTGCCCGCCAAGCCTCCAGCACCCCGACATCGACCAGATCGGTGATGTAGCCCGACCGCTGCGTCCCGTGCCCTTCGACGCCGGCGCCGGCGAGGCCCTGCCGGCGTCGGTCGACGATCTGCCGCCCCGCCCCACCGTCTACGTCACCCTCGGCACCGTCGACAACCACGCTGCCGGCGTCATCGAAGCGGTGGTCGAGGGCCTGCGGGACGAGCCCCTCAACCTCGTCGTGACCGTGGGGCCCGACCGCGATCCAGCCGAGCTCGGGCCCCAGCCGGCCAACGTGCACGTCGAGCGCTACATCCCCCAGTCGCTGTTGCTCCCCCGGTGCCACGCGGTGGTGACCCACGGGGGATCGGGCACCATCCTCGCCGCTCTGGCCCACGGCCTGCCCCTCCTCGTGTTGCCCCAGGGTGCCAATCAGTACCGCAACGCCGAGCTCTGCGTCGCCGCGGGCGCAGCCACCCGCCTCCTGCCCGACGAGGTGACCCCGGAGGCGGTGCGAGGTGAAGTGGCCGCGCTGCTCGGGCGACCAGCGTGGCGCGAGGCGGCGCGGCGCTTGACCCGGGAGATCTCACTGATGCCCGGCCCGGAGGAGGGCGTGGCGCTGGTGGAGGAGCTGGCTCGGAGGGAGGCGAGGTGACGGGGACCCGACGGACGTCGGCTCGTGGTCGCCGGGCCCTGTTGGCTAGCGATGTCGCGGGTGGTGGGTAGCGGCGTCGTGCGGTCAACGTCATTCCCAGCCCTACAGTACGTCGGCCTACATCAACCGGCCGGACCACGGGGCTGGAGATCCGTGCGAGCGACTGCGAGTCGGTCGCTCGAACTGGTCGGACACCACCGCGTCCGTCTTCCTTGACCACCCCGACCGGAAGGAACCATGCCCACCTACGCCGTGTCCGCCTCGTACAACCCTCAGCATTGGTCCCGCCTCGCCCAGGCGCCGGCAGCCGCAGGTATCGGACTGCGGCGGGTATTGGCTGGCGTGGGCGGCAGCGTGACGTCGATGCACTGGGCCCTCGACACCTTGGAGCTCGTGGCCGTCGTCAACGCTCCCGATGCCGAGAGCATGGCTGCGGTCAGCATCTCGATGGCCGCTACCGGAGTTTTCGCCGCCTTCACCACCCGTCAGCTGGTCGAGAGCGCCGAGCTGGCGGACGTCCTACGCAGGGCGGACGCCGCTGGGCTCCTGCCCCCGGGCGAGCCCGCCTCCCCGGAGGGCGACAACACGGGGTCCTGACAGAGCTCCTACGAGGCTGGCGTCCCGAGGCAAGCACCTAGCGCTGGAACTCAACTCGGCGCCGGTGACAGTGCCGCTGCCCGTCTCGTCGCCACCGCTTCTACGCCAAGGACGGCTCAGCTTCTCCATGCGCAGGGTCGGTGCCGCTCCGACCTTCTCCCTGTTGCATCGTCTGGGCCAAGCGGATGCCACCCCACACGAGCAGGACGATGGCGTATATCCACCCCGGGGCGATCGAATTCAAGACGCTGTCAAGTCCCAAGGCAGTCAGCAT
>JAUJLZ010000370.1 GCA_030447125.1 Acidimicrobiales bacterium | reverse complement strand
AGTGCTCGACGGTGGCCAGCCTCCTCTACCGGCTGGACAACGATCTCGTCGCCCTCGATGAGCGCAACGTGGTCATCGTCGACGAGTCCTCGACGCTGGGGAACCGGGACCTGGCCCGCCTGGCCACCTACGTCGATCGAGCCGGGGCGGCGCTGCGCCTGATCGGTGACCCCGCCCAGCACGCCGCGGTGGCCGCCGGCGGTGGGTGGCGGGCGCTGCTGGAGGACTACCCCGAGGACAAGGCCGAGCTGGTGGTCCGGCGCCGCCAGCAGGCTGCGGAGATGACCGAGGTCCGCCTGGCCTCGGTGGAGTACGCCGCGGGGAAGATCTCCGAGGCGGTGGAGCGGCTGCGCCGCGACGACCGCGTGGTGGAGGCGGACACCCCCGGCGAGCTCCTCGACGCCCTGGTGGCCGACTGGTACGTCGATCGCCTGCACCGCCGGGCCAATCCCGAGCTGGCGCCGTCGTCGATGATGGCCGACCATCACATGGAGCGCCGGGAGCTCAACGCCCGGGCCCGGGCCCTGCTGATCGCCGACGGCACCTTGTCAGGACCGGTGGTCCAGGTTGCCGGCCAGTGCTTCCAGGCCGGCGACGAGGTGGTGGCCATGGAGCAGAACCGCCTGCTGCGGCCCCGGCGGCCCCGGCCGGGCAACTTCGTGCACAACGGTGAGCGGGGACGGGTCGTCGAGGTCCACGCCGGCGAAGCCCCGGTGGTGGTGGTCGACTTCGAGCGCCGGGGTCGGGTGGAGATCGCCGAGCGGCACCTGTCCAAGGGGGTCCGCCCCGGCGTGGTGGGCCAGATCGCCCACGCCTACGCCGTGACCAGCCACATGGCCCAGGGCGAGACCTACCAGGCCGGTCGCCACCTCAGCACCGACGCCTCCAGTCGAGAAGGCGTCTACGTCGGTCTTACCCGTGGCCGGGGTGACGCCCGGCTCTACATGGTGCGGCGCCGGGACCTGGCGCCTCCGCTTGACACCCATGCCGGGCTTCCCCGCCTGGACGACGACGCCACCACCCTGGAAGCCGTCACCCACCGCCTGGAGACGCAGAGGACCGAGCGACTGGCCCGAGAGATCGACCCGGATGCCGCTGAGGTGGCCCACCTGCGCCGCTCCCATGACCTGGCCGAGCTGGCGGATCTCGCCATGGCCAGCGACGACGCCAGCGCCAGTGCGGCGGGCCGGGCCTACCGCCAAGCAGCCGACGCCGTGGCATCCGTGGCCTGCTTGGACCCCGACCCGTCGCTGGTGGCCCGCCTCGGGCCGCGGCCCGACGGCGGAGTGCAGCGCCGCAGCTGGGATCGGGCCGTGGGCGCGGTGGCGGTGTACCGCCACCGCTGGGATACCACTCCGGTTCCCGGCGGCCCCGCTGCCAGTTGGGCCCTCGGGGTCCCTCCGGTGGCGGGCGACGCCGTGGCCTACTACCACGCCGCCGCCGAAGCCCTCGAGGTGGCCGAGCGCGCCGGCTTGGCCGCCAGGCCCACCGCCGAGCTGGCCAACGAGCGGCGCCGTCTGCACCGCACGCTCGCCGCAGCCCCCCCGCCGGCGCACTACGACGAGGCGGCCGGGGCGGTGGAACTTGCCCGCCGGCAGCTTCTTGCCGCTGAGGCAGAGCACGCCCGGGTTACGCAGCGCCTGGAGGACCTGACGAGCGCCCGGCGTTGGCGTCGCAACCCCCAGGGCATCGAGATGGCCCGCCAGTCGGTGCAACTTGCCGGCCAGCGTTGTGCCCGCGCTGCCCATGACCTCGACCGGGCCGTAGCCCGGGCGGCCGCCCTGCAGGACCAGGCTCCGGCTCAGGATCTGGTCCGCCAGCGCCTGGAGGTGGTCGAGGCGGCGCTGACAGCCCAAGTCGAGGCCGCGGTGTCGACGCCGGCGCCTTATCTGACCGCCGCCCTGGGCGAGGCGCCCGGAGACAGCACCAAGCCGACCGCTTGTCGGGAGGCAGCCGTCCGCATCGAGACCTATCGCCACGCCGAGCTGGGCCGTTCCCCCACCGACGGACCGGTCGCCGACGACACCGGCCTTATCGGTGCCATCGGCCCCCGTCCCCACGACTACCTCGATGCCCTCCAGTGGGACCACGCAGCCGAGCTCCTCGCTCCTGCGGTTGAGCCCGAACTCGACCCCCCGGGACTCGACCTCAGGCCGTAGGCGTCCTCACGCGCCTTCACCGGTACTCCTCCTGCGTCCCCGTTCATGGCGACACCGGTCGTCCCGATTTACAGCGAAACGGGATC
>JAUJLZ010000369.1 GCA_030447125.1 Acidimicrobiales bacterium | reverse complement strand
CGAGGGCCACGAACGCCACCGGCACCATGTAGTCGGGGAGTCGGGCGGCGAGGAACTGTCGTAGCTCGGTTGTCGTCGGCGTCGCCGTTCCCGCCGCAGTCACGTAGCCGACCAGGTCCCGGTTGCCGGGTTTGTCCTCCCGGACGACGACCAGGGCCTGGGCCACCTGGGGGTGGATGCGCAGGATGCTCTCGACCTCGTCGCGCTCGACCCGAAAGCCCCTGATCTTGACCTGGCGATCCTGGCGCCCGACGAAGGAGATGTTGCCGTCGGGTAGGCACCGAACGAGATCACCGGTGCGGTACAGGCGGCTTCCCGGCGCGGCGGCGAAGGGATCGGGCACGAAGCGCTGCGCGGTCAGCCCCGGGCGGTTGAGGTAGCCCCGGGCCAGGCCCGGCCCGCCCACGTGCAGCTCGCCGGCCTCGCCGGGAGCCACCGCCTCGCCGTCTTCGTCAAGGATCTGGACGGTGGCGCCGGCTACGGGGCGCCCGATGGGCGGGTCGCACTCGGCGTTGTCATCAAGGTGCCAGCCCGCAGGCTCGTAGACGGTCGCCAGGTGGCTCACCTCGGCCGAGCCGAAGACGTTGATCCAGCGGGCCTGGCCTCCTCCCACCCGCGCCCACTGATGCAGGGCCGAGGCCAGGGCCCGGTCACCTCCCACGACGACCAGGCGGACGCTCTCGGGCACCGTTCGACCGGAGTGCTCCAGGTCCTGGGCCCACTCCTGCCAGTAGGCGGTGGGCAGGTTCAACACCGACACCTCCCGCCCGCCGAGCCAGTCCGTCCAGGCGGGGCCAAGGAGGGGGATGTCCTCGGGGCGAAGCACGACCGTCGCCCCCGCTGCCCAGGTGGCGAACAGCTCCTCCACGCTGACCCCGAAGCTGATGGAGCAGAACTGCAGCACCCGGTCCTGCGGGTTGAGCCCGTATCGCTCAGCAGCGACCAGGGTGTTGTGCACCAGCCCCCGGTGAGGCAGCATCACCCCCTTGGGCCGGCCGGTTGACCCGGAGGTGTAGAGCACGTAGGCGAGGTTGTCAGATGAGACCCATCGCAATGGGGGCCCGGAGGGCTGGCGGGCAAAGCGGGCGCCGGCGGAGTCCGGGCATACCGGGTGGGCCGGCCCCGGGGGGAGCCGTCGGACCAGCTCCTGTTGGGTGACGACCACGGGAGCCGCGGTGTCGGCGAGCATGAAGGCCAGGCGCTCGGCCGGGTAGGCGGGATCGAGGGGGACGCAGGCCCCCCCAGCCTTGAGGATGCCCAGCGCGCCCACGGCCAGGTCGGGTGAACGCCGCACCAGGAGCCCGACGGGCACTTCGGCCCCGACCCCGCGGTCCCGGAGGTGGTGAGCCAGCCGGTTGGCCCGGGCCTCGAGCTCGCCGTAGGTGAGCGTGCCGCTGTTCGACTCGAGCGCCACCGCCTCAGGGGCCCGCCTGGCCTGCTCCTCGAACAGGTCGGCCATGGTCCGCTCGCCCACTCGGCCCCATCCTACTTCGCCGGTTCGACGGAGAACTATGGTCGCTCTATGACAAGCGGCGTTCTTGCACTACGTGTCGAGGAGCGGTAGTAATACGACGTAAGCCGCTGGGTGCGCTGCGCGCATCACGCAGCCGACAGGCGCCAAGTGGATTGCGCTCTGCAACCGTCCGCGGAGACGCCTTCCGGAGCGGGGTGGACCGGATACGACGAGGTCATCAGGGCCTCGGGTCTGACCGTCTACGCCGGAGGCCGCACGGCTGTCGACCTGTCCGTGCGTCGCGACACCATGGCCCAACGCGGCGACGACCGGATTTAGCCCATCCAACCGGCGCTACTCCCCCACCCCACCGGCGGCGGTGAGGTCATCGCCGCTTGCGGAGGACGTTCCAGAAAAAGACTGCTGTCATGACAGCAGGAAACCCGAATCCAAATATCGGGTCAACGTCTAATACCAGTACGAAGAATACGGCACCAACTATTTGAAGCAGAGGAAACAAGGCTAGCCAAATGGGTTTCACCTGGGACTCCTGAGCGTTCAACCTACCCATCCTCCTGCTCACAAGGGGCTGCTGAAGGGCCCGCCAATAGCTCCACGAAAACATGCCGCCGCCCTCCGGTTTAGTGAGACATCCTGACCCGTCGCCACTCGAGCAGCACAGCTCGGGCCGCCACTGAGGGCGGCCCGAGGGTCCTCAAGTCGACCGGATTTCGGTCAGGTGGCGGGGGTGGAACTCCTCGGCGCAGATGAAGGCTGAGCCGAGCCACTCGCCGC
>JAUJLZ010000368.1 GCA_030447125.1 Acidimicrobiales bacterium | reverse complement strand
TGGACTCGAGGGCGCTGCACCGGGAGCTGAAGTCCGCCGGCATGGTCTACCAAGCAGCGCTCCGGGCCGAGACCACCTCCCGCCTGGCCGTGAGCTGGGGACCGGTGGACCGCCACGGCCAGGCCGACATCGAGGGCGTCCCCGAGGCGCTCATCTCCCGGTACTCAAAGCGGGCCCGGGCGGTGGAGGCCGAGGCCAAGGCGCGCATCGCCGAGCTCGAGGCCCGCCTCGGGCGGGGGCTGACCGCCCCGGAGCGCCAGCGCACCTACGAGCGGGCGGTGCTCGACACCCGCAGCCCCAAGGCGCATCGCAGCGCGCAGCCCGAGCTCAGCGACCAGGGGCTGCACGACCGCTGGCTGGCCGACGCCACCGAGGCGGGGCTGGGCCCAGAGGGCTGGCTGCCCAAGGTTCTCGACCGTGCCGGTGTCCATCAGCCCGTGGACCTGGACACGGTGGTCACCGAGAGCCTGGGCGAGTTGGCCACCGCGTCCTCGACCTGGGGACGCCGCCACGTGGTGCGGGCGCTGGCCCGGCGGGCGCCGGCGGACCTGGGCAGCGCCGAGGCGGCCCGGCGCTGGGTGGAACAGGCCGCCGACGCCGTCCTGGCCCATCCCGAGGTGGTGGCCCTGGTGGCGCCGGCTCCGGAGGCACCTTCGGACCTGCGCCGGAGGGACGGGCGCTCGGTCTACGAGGCCCACGGCGCGCCCCGGTTCTCCACGCTGGCCACCCTGGTCCGGGAGCAGCACGTTCTCGACGCCGCCGTGGCCGGGCGGGACGCCAGACGTGCGGTCGCTCATCGGCAAGCCCTGGAGGTGGCCATCGAGGCGCACGGGCTGGCCGAGGACCAGGCCGAGGCGCTGCGCCGCCTCACCGGCGGCGGCGAGGCGATTACCTGCCTGGTGGGCCCCGCCGGAGCCGGCAAGTCCCGGGCCATGGGCGCCGCCGCCGAGGCGTGGACCAGGAGCGGCATCCCGGTCAGGGGGCTGGCCGTCTCGGCTGCCGCCGCCGGCGTGCTCACCACTGAGGCCGGTATCGCCACCGACACCATCGCCAAGTTCCTCTACGAACACGACCGCCCTGACGGTCCGCCGCTGCACTGGCGGCTGCGCCGGGGCGAGGTGGTGGTGGTCGACGAAGCAGCCATGGTGGCCAGCGCCGATCTGGCGCGGGTGGTCACGCTGGCCGAGCGGGCCCGGGCCAAGGTCGTGCTGGTGGGCGATCACCGCCAGCTCGGGGCGGTGGAGGCCGGCGGGCTGTTCCGCCTGTTGGCCACCGAAACGAACGCCGCCGGCTTGACCGGCGTCCGGCGCTTCCACGCCGAGTGGGAGCGGGCCGCCAGCCTGCGCCTGCGAGCGGGCGATGCCAGCGTGGTCGAGGAGTACCTGACTCAGGGCCGGGTGGTTGGCGGGGAGCGCTCGGTAATGGCGGAGGAGGCCTTCGGCCGGTGGTGGATGGCCCGGTCCCGGGGCGACTCGGTGGTGGTGTGTGCCGCCGACCACGCCACGGTCAACGACCTGGCGGCCCGGGCCCGAGCAGCCCGGGTGGCCGCCGGCGAGGTGGAGCCCGATGGCGTGCGTGCCGGCGAGCACACCGTGGGGGTGGGCGACGAGATCGTCACCTGCCGCAACGACCGGCGCCTGGTGACCTCGGCCGGCGCCTGGGTGCGCAACGGCGATCGCTGGCGAGTCCTGGCCCGCCACGGCGACGACGGCCTCCTGGTCGAGGACCTCACCGGACGGGGGCAGGTGGTGCTGCCCGGCGACTACGTCCGGGAGGAGGTGGCCCCGGCCTACGCCGTGACCATCCACAAAGCGCAGGGCCTCACCGTCGACTCCGCCATCGTCCTGGTCGACGAGCGCACCACCGCCGAGGGGCTGTACGTGGGAATGACCAGGGGCCGGGCGAACAACGTGGCCCTGGCCGTGTGCGACGAGCCCGACGCCGAGCACGCATCCGACCCGACTCGCTGCCCGAGCGAGGTGCTGGTCGCCGCCCTCGGCCGCAGCGCCGCCGAGGTGGCGGCCCTGGAGGTCCTGCGGGAGGCCTTGGCCGGCTCCGAGTCGCTGGCCACGCTGGCTCCCCGCCTGGCCAACCTCGACGCCTGGATCACCAGGGAGACACCGCCCGATCGGTCGCGGGAGCTGGGCTGGGCCGCCGATGGCCTGGACCACGCCCGGGCCTACTGCCGGCCAGGACAACTCACCCGCAGCGGGCGGGAGGACCGCCGGCGCCTGGAGGCGGCCCAGTCCCGCT
>JAUJLZ010000367.1 GCA_030447125.1 Acidimicrobiales bacterium | reverse complement strand
GGCCCGAGCACGATCCACCCGCCGTCCATCACGCCGACCGCGAGCGCGCCGTCCTCGCCGTCGGGGACAGCCGCCTCGTGCCCAGCGCCGCACCCGGACCCTGGAGGGGCTCGTGGCGACCGGCGTCGAGGTAGGCCTCGATGTCGGCCTCGGCCAGCACCACCCGCCGCCCGGCGTAGCTGTAGGCGATGCGCCGCTCGGCCACCAGGCGCCGGATGAGGCGCTCGGTCAACACCCCGGGGTAGGCGGCCACGGCTTGGGGGATCGTGAAGTACCGCCCCCGCCGGCCCGACGGCTGGGCGACCGACGACGAGGCCGCGGCACCGCTGCGAGGCTCAGGCCTGTGGCCACCCGGCGAAGTTACGCCTGTGTCATTCGTTCGTCAACTGGTAGATTTGCAGTGCGTGGACTGATGGACACGCCCGGACACCTACGGACACAAGGGGGAACTCGGTGGTACGGAAAAAACCCAAGGCGCCGGCTCCCGAGCGGGCCCTGTTCCTCGGCCTGACCCCCAACCAGGTCGTCGCCTACAACCTCACCCGGGCCCGCGAGCTCAAGGGCTGGACCCAGGACCAGGCCGCCGAGGCCCTCGAGCCCTACCTCGGGGTGCGCTGGTCCAAGGCCAGCGTCTCCCAGGCCGAGCGCTCCGTGGCCGGGGGCTTCGTGCGCAACTTCACCGCCGATGAGATCGTGGCCTTCGCCCGGGCCTTCGACCAGCCCGTCACCTGGTTCTTCATGCCCCCGCCGCCGTGGGCCGGCCCGGGTATGCCCACCAAGTTGGATGTGCCCGACGAGCCGGTGTTCGGTGAGGTGGTGGCGCTCCTCGTCGACCTCGTGTTCGGCGACGAGCTGCAGCAGGCTCAGCTGGCCCTGCGCCTCGACGCCTTCTTGGCCGAACTCGGCACCGCCGGCCTCACTTGGGCCCAGGGCCGCATCACCGCCTTGGCCGGCCAGCGGGTGGCGGCCCTGGTGCGCCACTCTTTCACTGACCTGGGCCAGTGGCAAACGTCCCTTCGGTCTCTGGCCAACCAGCTCGAGGACCTGGAGGTTCGGGCCAAGCGGGCGGTAGCCGACGAGGTGGGGATCGCCGACTCGGAGCTCCGCCTCCCCGCTGGCCCCGAGGACGAGAGCGAGTTGGCCTGGGACATGGACCACCTCGCGGGGTCGGAGGCAAACTCTTCGGCACGGACGCCAGCTGAGGTCGAGGGTGACCAGCCGGCGCCACCGCCGCCCCCGAAGCGCCGTCCACCTTCCACGGGGAAGAAGTCGACCAGGAGGAAGAGCTGATGGGCTCGATCCGCCGAGCGCCCCGCACCAACCGCTGGGAGGCCCGCTGCCGCGATCCGTACGGGGCTCAGCGAACCGCAACGTTCGAGCGCAAGGTCGACGCCCAGGTGTTCCTGGCAACCGTGGAAGCTGACAAGCAGCGAGGGCTCTGGCGCGACCCAGCACTGAGCCGGATCACCTTCGCGGCGTGGTCGGACGAGCACCTCCGGGGTGCGATCCACAAGCAAGCCACCACGCTCGCTCAGGACCGCCAGCGCCTCCGTAAGCATCTGTTGCCCGCATTCGGCTCCCGGGCTCTCGGCTCCATCACGCCACTCGACGTTCGCCAATTCGTGCAGCAGCTCGCGCAATCCCACGCTCCGAGCACCGTGCGCACCATCTACGGAGGGTTGCGCACCATCCTTGCCGCCGCCGTTGCGGCGGACTTGATCGCCGTCACGCCATGCCGCGGCGTCCGGTTGCCGCCGAAGCGGCCGAACGACAAGCGCGTCCTCACCGTCGCGGAGCTACGTCGGTTAGGCGACGCCATGCCGGCGGAAAGCCGACCGATCGTCTACGCGACAGCCGTGGGCAGTCTGCGGTGGGAGGAGGTCGCCGGGCTTCGCGTGGGCCGGATCAACTTCATGTCGCGCACGCCGACGCTCGAGGTGGCAGAGGTCTTCACCGACGTCGGCGGCTTCGCCGTGCCCAAGTCGGCTGCGAGCCGCCGCGTGATCCAGCTTCCGCCGTTCCTGGTCACCATGCTCGCCGAGCACCTCGCCCACCGGCGGCCGCCAGGTCCGGACGAGCTTGTGTTTGTCGCTCCTCGCGGTGGCCCACTGCGCGCCGCCAACTTTCACAAGCGCACGTGGGCGCCGGCCGTTGCGAAGGCAGGCCTCGAAGGGTTCACCTTCCACGGCCTCCGTCACTCGACCGTGGGCTTGATGGTGGAGATGGGTCACCACCCGCTCGTCATCCAGCGCCGGCTCG
>JAUJLZ010000366.1 GCA_030447125.1 Acidimicrobiales bacterium | reverse complement strand
CACCGGGCAGTCGAGGGGGTGGTTGATGAGCAGGAACTCGAGCACCCCGTCCTGGGCCTTCTTGACCAGCGCCGACTGGGTGTCCACCTTCATCCCCTCGGCCACCGGGGCCATGCACGCGGGCTGGAGGGCCGGGCCCCGGCCGCTGTCGATCTCGACGATGCACATGCGGCACATGCCCACCTCCCGCATCCGGGGGTGGTAGCAGAACCGGGGGATGTAGGTGCCGTGGCGCTCGGCGGCGGCGATGAGCAACTCGCCGGGCTCGGCCTCGATGGCCCGGCCGTCGAGCGTGACGGTGAGCGTGGTCTTCTCCTGCTCTTGCTGGTCGGTGTCAGCCATGGTGGCAGCCCCCCTCCTTGATGTGGACGAGGTACTCGTCTCGGAAGCGCCAGATCGACGAGTACACCGGCGAGACGGCCGAGGGGCCGAGGGGGCAGATGGTGGTCTGCTTGAAGGGGAAGGGCACTGCGTCCTCGCCACCCCCGGGTGGGTGGGGGAAGGGACCGGGGCTGATGTTGTCGCCCACGTCGAGGAGCAGGTCGAGATCGTCGTCGCGACCGTGGCCGTCGAGGATGCGGCGCAGGATCTTCTCCAGCCAGGCACCGCCCTCCCGGCACGGGGTGCACTTGCCGCACGACTCGTGGGCGAAGAAGCGCACCAGGCGCCAGGCCGCCCGCACCGCGCACGTGGTCTCGTCCATGATGACCACCGCACCCGAGCCGAGCATGGAGCCGGCGGCTCCGACCGCGCCGGCGTCGAGGGCCAGGTCGAGCTGTTCGGGGTAGAACCACGGAGCCGAGGCACCGCCCGGGATGAAGGCCTTGAGGGCGTTGCCGTGGCGCATGCCCCCGCCGTAGACCGGCGCCTCGACCAGGTCGCGGAAGGTGGTCTTGGCCATCTCCACCTCGTAGACGCCGGGCCGGCGCACGTGGCCCGACAGGGCGAACAGGCGCATCCCGGCGGCCTTCTCGGCCCCGAGGGCGGCGAAGGCGGCACCGCCATGGCTGACGATCCACGGGATGTTGGACAGGGTCTCCACGTTGTTGACCACGGTGGGCTGGAGGTACAGGCCCTTGGCCGCCGGGAAGTAGGGGGGCTTGAGCCGGGGCATCCCCCGCTGGCCCTCCAGGCTCTCGATGAGGGCGGTCTCCTCCCCCACGATGTAGGCGCCCGCCCCCCAGTGGAGCACGATGTCGAGGGACCAGCCCGAGCCGAGGATGTCGCGCCCGACGTAGCCGGCGGCGTAGGCCCCGTTGAGGGCGATGGCCAGGCGCTCCTGGGCCAGGGCCATCTCGCCCCGCACGTAGATGAAGGCCTGGGCCGCCCGCACCGCGTAGCAGGAGATCAGCAGGCCCTCGATGAGCTGGTGGGGGTCGTGCTCCATGAGGGGACGGTCCTTGCAGGTGCCCGGCTCGCTCTCGTCGCCGTTGACCACGAAGTAGCGGGGGAACACGTCCTTGGGCAGGAACCCCCACTTGGCCCCGGCCGGGAACCCGGCGCCGCCCCGGCCCTGCAGGTTGGCCGCCTTGACCTCCTCGAGCACCTCGTCGGGGCTCATGGCCAACGCCTTGCGCAGGGCGGCGTAGCCGCCCGTGCGCAGGTACCCGTCGAGGGTGTGGGCGTCAGCCTGGTCGAAGCGGGTGGAGATGATGGGAGCGGCGCTGGTGACGGTCATCAGCGGGCCTGCCCCGGAGGCACGGGCAGGCCTTCGCCCCCGTGGCCCGACCAACGCTCGGCCGGCACCCGCTGGCGCACCCGGGTAAGCGTGCCGTGCGGGGGGACCTCGTCGTCGCGGCGCCCGGCGGCCAGGTCGTCGAGGAGGCCGTCGACCTGATCGTGGGTGACGTCGAGGAAGTAGCGGTAGTTCACCTGGAGGCAGGGGGCGTTGGAGCAGGCGGCGATGCACTCCACGTCTTCGAGCGTGAACATCCCGTCAGCGGTGGTGGCCCCCGCCTTGACGCCCAGGCGCTGCTCGCAGTGCTCGAGCAGCTCCTCACCTCCGAGGAGGATGCACGAGATGTTGGTGCACACGCTGACCACGTAGCGCCCGACCGGCTCGCGCTTGAACATGCCGTAGAAGCTGGCGGTGCCCAGCACCTCGGCTGGGGTGAGGTCGAGCAGCTCGGCGATGTGGCCCATGGCCTCGGGGCTCACCCACCCGTCCTGCTCCTGGGCCACGTGCAACAGCGGGATCAACGCCGAGCGCGACCGGGGATAGCGAGCGATGATCTCCCGGGCCAGCTCCACGTTCTCACCC
>JAUJLZ010000365.1 GCA_030447125.1 Acidimicrobiales bacterium | reverse complement strand
TCTAAGATCGGATGCTCCCAAGGTGATCAGACTGAGGCGCTGGTCTATGACTGAAGTCTTGTCAGCGACTCAACTGCGATAGCTTGGTCCTGCGAGACCTGCGGCTTCGAGACCCCAGATCAGCGCCGCCAGCCCCTCAGGGGCCGACGGCTAGCTTCGTCGGTGGCGCCGGCGGTTGTGGTACCCACAGGCCGGTCGTCCGTTGGCGGCCACGGTGGCCCCGCCTGCGCTCCAGGGCTCGATGTGGTCGATCTGGCATCCCTCGGCAGGTTCGTCGCAGGTGTCGTGGAAGCAATCCCGGTCTCGCACTTGCACCGCCCCGCGGGTGGCGCCGTCGAACAGGCGCCGGGCCACCCCCACGTCGATCACTCGAGAAGGTCCGTCGAAGACCACCCGCTCCACCCAGGCCTCGTCCAGCCACTCTAGGAGCGAGCCGGGGCTCACCGCACTGCCGTTGGCCAGCTCACAGATGCGCCCGGCGAAGGTCTCGTAGCCCACCACCACGGTGAAGAGCGGATCGGGACGTCGAGCCCCCTCAGGGACAGAGCCCGCTCGCCGGGCCATCTCCACCAGGGCGTCGGCCCGGCGCTGTGCGGGGGTGCGGGCCAGGTCGGCGCTGGTGGCTCCATCGCCCAGGCGAGCCCGGGCCCCGGCCCAATCGGCGTCGAAGAGCTCGGACTCGATGCGCCGCAGCTGGTTGAACACCACCGCCCCGCTGATGGGGTCCAAGACCAGGTCGCCGAACCACATGTTCTCCCAGCTCTGGGACAGGTGGAAGCGCCGGGCCTTCTCCCCGCTGGCGGCGCTGTCCTCGACCCCGTCGGGATCAGCGTGCTCCAATACGCCAGCACCCGGACGAAGGAGTCCAAGCGAAGGTGCTTGGCCTCGCCCACCAACAGCTCCTCGTCTCGGGCCATGGCCTCCTCGGTGGCCGGGGTGCGGGCCCCGGCCAGGGCGCCCACCTGGGCCTCGCCCAGCGTTCCGGCCAGCCAGGCCGCCTCGGCCAGCGGCAGGTGGCGCAGTGAACGACCCAGGCACACCCGCCGGCGAGCGGTGGACGACGGCAGTCCGCAGCGCCGGGCCAGCCAGGCCGAGCACGAACGAGCCCCGTCGGCCTCCCAGGCTCGACTGGCGTCAAAGGCCGCCGTCGAGCGGGTGGTCACCGCCTCCAGGCGGGCCTGGCAGCGGTGCAGGACCTCGACTGACTCGGGGTCGGACAGGGCGTGGGGATCGGCGGCGCACAGCCGCTCCACCGCCGCTTCCAGGTAGCCAGATCATCCAGTACCACGATCCGATCGTACGCCTGTTTGAGCGCTTACGTCAATCCTGGTTCAGCCTTTTGTGCTACCTTCTTGCGGCCCATGGCCCTAAAGCGGGGGCGGATCTGACGGTTACTCGTAGACAGACGGTAAGCTCAAGCAATCGTGCAACGACAGCAGTATTAGATCGTTCGGCTGTGCTCATGTCGTACTCGTCGAGCTCGTCGAGCTCGTCATGCCAGGCCATCTCAGAGCGGCCAGCACCCCATCGGCACCGGGCCCTCAGCGAGATCGGCGACCAGGTTGAGCCGGGTGGCCCGCTCCACCAGGGTCACCCCGCCGAGCGCCCGAAGGAGCCCATGCTCACCGAGTCCCCGTCCACGCCGCCCCTCTCGGCGGCCATGCCCCGGGATGTCCACCGCCTTGGTTGCTCGGAGTGACCCGGCCGAGGGCTCGGTGCCGGGCCGCATCAGAGCGCCCTCGTATGCGGCGATGACCAACTGGGATCGGTTTCGGGCATGAAGCGTGGCCAGCAGTTGCTGACGTGGGTCTTGGTCGTGGTCTCGCTGACGAACAGCCGGGCTGCGATCTCGGTGTTGCTCGGACTGCGCCGACCAATGTCAGCACCTCCCGTTCCTCGGTCGTCAAGTGCCCCACGACCGCGCTCGCGGCTGACGGCGCCGGGGTCGCGGCGAAGGCGTTCAGCAGCCGCCGCAGGGCCCCCGGGGCGATGAGCGCATCTCTCCGGGCGGCCAGCCCGATCGCCTCGATGAGGTCGTCGGCATCGCCGTCCTTCAACAGGAACCCCGCCGCTCCGGCCCGTACGGCGGCGAAACGGACTCGTCGAGATCGAAAGTGGTCAACACGATGCCCTGGCGGCTTTGGCGGTGCTCGGCCCTGCCGCCGTGGGCCGCCCTCCTCGTCGGAGTCGCAGGCTTCACCGCCATCGTGCCGGTCGATGACAACCGGGAGAACGGCGGCGACCGGCGAGCGGGCCTGCCCTCAGCCCAGCGCCTCGT
>JAUJLZ010000364.1 GCA_030447125.1 Acidimicrobiales bacterium | reverse complement strand
CCGTCCGAGGTGCGGGTAGCTGTCGCTGATGTCGAAGGCGACGGTGTGCTGGTCGAGCTGCGCTGCCGCTTCGTCCCAGAGGTCTCGGGCTGCTCCGCGTTCTGGCCGGGCTCCGAGGCGGTCGATCACATGGTCGGGCGGATCGTGGGCGATGCCTGATGCCCGGGCGAAGAGGTCACAGTTGAGCTCCCGCCGGATGCTGTGGCGCTCGCGTTCGAGGCTCGGGCGGTCCAGCACGGTGGCCTGGCCCTTCGCGAGCGACGCCTGGATGCCCGGAAGGTGCCTCTCGATCTCCGCCAGCTCGGCGACGGACTGCCTGATTGTTCCCTGCGCCTGATTGAGCTCGCCGCGAGCTTGAAGGATCTCAGAGCGGTGGAAGCGCCGCACAAGAGGACGATCCAGCTCGTCCAGCACCTCCTGTGCCCGATCACGCCGCTCCTCGCCACCCGAGAGCCGCTCGGCCAGCTCGGCTCGACGGCTGATGGCGCGGTCCAGTTGCTCTCGGTGCATCCGGACGCCGGACTCCGCCCGGGCCAGCGTCAGGCCGATCTCGTGTTCCCGCTCGAGGAGCTTACGGAGTCGGGCCGACTCCAGAGGGCTGACCGCCTCCCGTGCTTCACCGTCGGGCTGGGGGCGCTGCAGCTTCGCCCGGCGGGCGATGGCCGGCTCGTCGATCCAGCTGCGGGCCAGGGCCTGGGCCAGGACGTCTCGGGCCGTTTCCTCGCCCTCGACGACCACGAAGGCGTCGTTGCTGTGGCGACCCCGGGTCATGGGCACGTAGACGCCTCGGGTGTCGGCGGGCCCATCGAGGAAGAGGAAGGAGCGGTCGACGGTACGACCCTGGTTGGCGTGGCTGGTCTGGGCGTAGGCCAGCTCGACGTGCTCCGCCACGTAATCGGCGGGAAGGCGGACCGTGCCGGTGCGACCGGCGACAGTCAGGGCACCGTCGTGGTGAACCGCGTGAACCTCCCACTGGTCGCGGTTCTTGACCATCAGCCCGCGGTCGGTCCGCAGCTCACGGTCGTTGCGTCGGGTGGCGACAGCGTCACCGGCATGCAGCCGGTAGCTGCCCGCTTCGACCGAGGGGCCGGCGAGATCGACCTCCCCGGCCCGGGCCCGGATGGCCTGCGCCCGGTGGTTGAGAGCCATGACCGTCTCGTTGGTGGGCGCCATCATCGCCGCCCTCTCGCATTGGGGCCGGGCCTCCCACCAGGCGTTCACCACCGCCCGCTCCATCTGTCGGCGACTCCCGCCGTGAACGCGACCGTGGTGGTCGTAGAGGGCCAACACCTCGGGGTTCCCCCGACGCAGCTGCAGGCTCGCCTCCCGCTCCCAGGCGTGAGCGAAGCGGTGGACACGGTCAAGCTCGATCGCCCCGTAGCAGTCGATCAGGTGGCCGAACATGCCTGAGCGCCCCACCGCCGAGAACTGCAACGGGTCGCCCACCAGGGCCAGCCGCCAGCCCCGGTGATCGGCCAGGGACGCCAGCTCGGCCAGCTTGGGGGTAGGGACCATGGCCGCCTCGTCAACGACAACCGTGGCCCCGGCGGGAAGGTCGTAGCGGTGGTCGGGCGGACGCGGCAAGCGGTGCTCGACGAGAAGTTTGTCCAGGGTGTCCGAGGCCAGCCCGGCGTCATGGGCGAGGACCTCGGCGGCGGCGGCAGAGGGCGCTATGCCGAACACCGCCCGTCCCTCGGCTCGCAGCTGCTCGATTGCGGGGCCGAGTGCGGTGGTCTTGCCGGCACCGGCAGGACCTACGACCAGCACCAGCTCACGGCTCCCCGCCACCGCAGAGGCCACTTCCCGCTGCGGGCCGGACAGCTGCTCGTCTCCCTCCACGCCAAGGTCGTGGCCGCCTCGGGCCAGTCGCCGCTCGGCCCATCCGACCAGGCGCTCCTCCTGGACGAGGATCTCCGGTGTGGTGAGGATCCGCTGCGCCACCGACTCGGTGATGGGACGGCCGTCTCGGCGCAGGGCGACGCCGTCGGGGACGGGCGGCGACAGCTCGATGAGGCGCTCGGCCACGATTCCCTCGGCCAGCCCGTCGAGCCACCGCACCAGCGTTTCGGCGGGTACGGCGACCTCGGTGGGCACCGCGGCGGCGAGCTCCCGGACCAGCTCGGCGGGCCGCCACGACGACTGGCGCTCAGCCAGCGCCTCGAGCGCCTTGGTGACGACGCGCTCAGCGGTGGCGTCGTCGAGAGCCCTGCCGGCGGGCGTCGGCCCCAACGTGGCCGCCAGTCGCTCGGGGGCGTAGCCGATGGCCCTGCCCCGCTCACCCCACGCCT
>JAUJLZ010000363.1 GCA_030447125.1 Acidimicrobiales bacterium | reverse complement strand
TGGCGCCGTCCGGAGCCGAGTGTCGGGTTCGAACCGACGACCTCTTCTTTACAAGAGAAGCGCTCTGCCAGCTGAGCTAACCCGGCATGTTGACCCTGGCTCGGACCGCCTCCGACTGTACAAGGTGTCCTGTCTGCGTCGGTGGGGTAAGCGGGGGCCTGGTCCCAAGAGCTGTGGACGCAATGACGAGGAGGCGAATCGCTATGCCGATCGTACGCAATGCGCAGGAGGAGACCGGTGGCAGTGCCCGCACGGCTCGGGCACCCGGGAACGGAACCAGCGGCGCCTCTGCCGGCAAACGAGGCCGAGCGGCGGCATCTGCGGCCAGCGAGGAGGGCCAAGAGGTGGCCAGCGAGGCCCGGGCCCAGACCCAAGAGGTGGCCTCGGTCGCAGGCGACCAGGCTCGGGAGGTGGCTGGGCTGGTCCGGGAACAGGCCACGCAGCTCACCCAGGAGTTGTCGAGCCAGGGCCGCAGCCTGTACGAGGAGACCCGCCAGCAGGTGGCCGAGCAGGCCGACGTGCAGGCCCAGGCGCTGGCCCAGACCCTGCACCGCTGGGGCAGCGAGACCCAGGCGTTGGTGGAGGGACGGCCGCAAGACGCGGGCCCCGTGGGCGCCTATGCGCGCCAGTGCGCCGACCAGCTGTATCGGGTGGCATCGGAGATCGAGATCAGGGGCGCGAGCGGCTTGGTCGAAGAGGTCGGTGGCCTGGCCCGGCGCCGGCCTGGCGCCTTCCTGCTGGGTGCGGCGCTGATCGGCTTCGCCGGTGGCCGGCTGATACGCAGCGGGAGCGGCGACGGAAGCGACGGCTATGACGGCGCAACCGACGGCATGCAGTCGCCTGACCCTGGTGTCGCCCGGCGTCGCGTCGCCACCACGGGTGCACCGGCTCGTTCTCAGCCCGCCAGCTCTCCCAGTCGCCGACGCGAACCTGTCGGCGCCGCCACCGGACGCGGTCGCAACCCGGCCGCGTCGGGAGGTGAGTGATGGCGTACTCGGTCCAAGACCGGCAGCGAGCTGCGGCTCGGCGTCCAGGCGACGAGCGTTCCCTTCAGGAGCTGTGGTCGGACATGACCCGGGAGGCCACCGTCCTGCTGCGCAAGGAGGTCGAGCTAGCCAAGATCGAGACGAAGGAGCAGCTGGGACGGGCGGGCAAGGCAGGCGGAGCCTTTGGTGCCGCCGGTCTGGCCGGCTTCATGGCGCTCCAGCTCCTGTCCTTCGCCGCAGCGTGGGGCTTGGCCGCGGTCCTGCCCACCGGATTCGCCTTTCTCATCGTGGGCGTGGTCTACCTCGTAGTGGCCCTGGTGTTGTTCTCGGGCGCCCGCAAGAAGGCCGCCGAGATCCAGATGGTTCCCCGACAGACGGTTGAGACCCTCAAGGAGGACGTGCAATGGGCACGAACGCTACGCAGATAGCCGAAGTACGCACCGAGATCGCCCGCAGTCGTCGTGAGCTCTCCGGTGCGGTCAACGCCTTCGAGGAGCGGCTGGCCGAGCGCAAGGAGGAGATCGTCGACCGGGTGAGCCCGCCGAGAGTGTGGCAGCGCAAGACCGCCGGGGTCCGGCGGCGTTGGGACGAGATGGGTACATCGATCAGCCGGATGACGAACAGCGGGCCGACCGCAAGGAGGGAAACCCTGATGGCAGGCAACGGGAGCAGGATTCGAGGACAGGCCCAAGAGCTTTCCGGGCAGGCGGGGGCAGCCGTGTCCACCGTCGGCGACCAGACGAAGATGGCGGCCCCGGCGCTGCGGGAGCGCACCGAGCGCAACCCCATGGCCGCCGGTCTGGTGGCCTTGGGCGCCGGCTTCCTCGCTGCTGCCCTGCTGCCGCCCAGCGAGCGCGAGCGGGAAGCGGCGCTACGCCTCCGTCGTGAGATGGAGCCGCTGAAGCGCCAGGCCAGCGCCATTGGACGGGAGATGGTCAACGAGCTCCAGCCGGTGGCGGAAGGCAGCGTGGAGCAGCTCAAGGAGCGGGCGACTGGTGCCGTCGAGCAGGTCAAGCAGGAGGCCCAGGGCTCGGTGCGCCAGGTCAAGGACGAGGCCGACGACGCCAGCACCAACGTGAAGCAGCGAGCCACCTCGGCCTCACGCCGGGTGAAGGGGACGGCGACGGGCGACACGGGTTCGGCCAAGCCCCGGCGCTCACCTCGACGGGCACCGATCAGGGCCGGCACCACGTCCTGACCCGCTACTTCCTGATCGCCGGCCTCTCTGATCGCCGGCCGTCACACCAGGTAGCAGATCCGCCCTTCGGAGGACTGCACGACGGCTTCGACGGCGGCGACCAGG
>JAUJLZ010000362.1 GCA_030447125.1 Acidimicrobiales bacterium | reverse complement strand
CCAGGGCGACCAGGTCGTCTGCGACGGGCCCGGCCTGCCCTACGACCCGAGCCTGTCCGACGAGGCTCAGCCCTCGGACTGCCACTACACCTACCGGCGCTCCAGCGCCGGTCAGCCCGGCCAGGCCTATCAGGTGACCGCCACCGTGGAGTGGGAGACGACCTGGAGCGTCACCGGCGCCGCTGGCGGCGGAAGCCTGGGCACCGCTACCTCGTCGTCGACCACCAGCGTCCAGGTGGCCGAGCTGCAGTCCCTCAACGTCGTCCCCGACCAAGGAGCATGATGGCGACACAACAACAGCTTCGGCGTGGCTCCACCAACAACGGCAACCACAGCGTCGCCGGCGGGTCGGCTAGCCCCGCCGCCAGCCAGCGCTCGGCCCCGCTGGCCCTGGTCGGGGTGGTCGCCGTCGTCGCCGGCGCCCTGGTCTTCCTCGGCATCTACACGAGCATCGACAGCCGCCAGTCCGTGCTGGTGGCGACTCGGCCGGTGGCTCCCGGCCAGGTGATCGTCGCCGAGGACCTGGGGGTGGCCGACGTGGCCGCGCCGGAGGGAACGGCCACGGTGCCCGCCTCGGACAGCGCTGCGGTGGTGGGTCAGACCGCGGCGGTCGGATTGGTGCCGGGAGCCATCCTGGCTCCCTCCCAGCTGGGGGCGTCGTCGGGCCTCCAGGCCGGACAGGCTCAGGTAGGGGTGGCGCTCAAGCCGGGCCAGGCGCCTCTCGGACTTCGCAAGGGCAGCCGAGTCACCGTCGTGGCCAGCGGCGACCCAGCCAGCGGCGGAGACACCGAAGTGAGGGTGCTCTCCGGCGAGGCCCTGGTCTCCGACGTGGGCCCGCCGTCGGCCAGCTCGGCGACCACGGTGGTCTCTCTCACCGTGGCCGAGGGCGACGCCACCGAGGTGGCCGCCGCCGGGGCGGCTGGCCGGGTGAGCCTGGTGGTGCTGCCGTCGTGAGTGTCGTCGCCGTTGCTGCGGCCAAGTCCTCACCAGGGGTCACCACGCTGGTCGAGCTGCTCGCACAGCTGCGCAGCGCCACTCGGCGCTGCGTCTTGGCCGACTGTGACCCCTCCGGCGGTGACTGGCTCCTGCGCCCCGGGGTCGCCCCCGAGCCCGGTCTGGTCAGCCTGGCCGCCGCTGGCCGGCGCCAGCTCGAGGCCGAGGCGCTGCTGGCCCACCTGCAGCGCTTCGGCGAGAGCCTCGAGGTGCTAGTGGCCCCGGCGGCTGCCCGCCAGGCGTCGGGCGCGCTGGGCCTCCTCGCCGAGCGCCTGGTCGAGCATCTTCGCGCCTTGGGGGCCATGGACGTCGTGGTGGACTGCGGGTGCTTGTCGCCGGCGTCGCCGGCGCTGCCCCTGGTCCGGGGGGCGGACCTCGCCGTGCTGGTCAGCCGGCCCACAGCGCGGGCCATGGTCCATCTCGCGCCGTGGGTCGACCAGCTCGTGGGCGAGGGCGTTGCCACCGTGGTGGTGTTGGTGGCGGGGCCTCGCACAGCCCATGAACCCGCCTACCGGGCCGAGGAGGTGGCCGAGGCGCTGGGCGTGGACGTCCTCGGCCCGCTGGCCCATGACGCCGCCGCCGCCGCCCGTCTCTTCCAGGAGCCCGGGCGTCTCACCTCGTTGCGCGGTAGCGCCCTGGTCACCTCGGCGGCGACGGTGGCTGAGGTGCTGTTCGCCCGTCTGGACCGGGCTCCGGCGCCGGCCCTGGCGTTCTCGTGGCAGCGCCCGGCGGTGGTCCGATGATCCCCGCTGAGCTGGCCGCAGCCCAGTCGCTGCTGCGTCGCCAGGTGTCGGAGCAGCTAGTGGGCCGGGTCCAGTCGCTCGAGGCTCGATCGGGCGTGCGCCTCGGGAACCTCGACACCGAGATGCTCACCACCAGCTTGGCCAACGACGCGGTGAGCGCCTATGTCCGGACGTGCCTGGAGGCCGGCCGCAAGGTCCCCTCGGCCGAGGAGGAGGAGGAGCTCGTCCGCACGGTGATCGACGACCTGTTGACTCCGAGCGCCAAGCTCCAGCCGTACTTCAAGGATTCTCGGGTGGTCAGCATCCGGGCCAACAACTACCACACCACCTGGATCACCTACGTGGACGGCACCAAGGTGCGGGGGCCGGCGCTGGCGGCGGACAACGCTGGGCTGATCGAGCTCATCAGAGGCTTGGCCGAGGACGCCTACCGCTTCGACGGCATCGAGCGCCGATTCGACGCCGGATCGCCCAAGCTGGACGCCACCCTGCCCAACGGAGACCGTGTCTTCGCTCTCATGGTGGTCAGCGGCGAGGCCATGTTCGTCATCCGCCGCCACAACTTCATCG
>JAUJLZ010000361.1 GCA_030447125.1 Acidimicrobiales bacterium | reverse complement strand
CAAGGCCGGCCGTCATGCGCTCGGCGAGGGAGTAGCCGACGATCCGGTTCGAGAAAAGGTCCTGGACGGCGCACTGGCGTCGTGCACCGCCGGGCCCCGCGGCAGAGATGCTCGGCGAGGTTGGGGCGAGGGGGAGTGGCGCCGTCGCCGGAGAAGCCGAGGAGTGAACCTCGTCGCCGGCTGGTGCGCTTGACTTCGTGACGGCCGGCTCCCGCCGGCCGAGGAGAGGGGCGAGTGGCCGAGGTCGACGTGGCGCTGGAAGTCTTCATCGGCCAGGAGGGACCTCAGCTGGTGGGGATGCTCGCCCTGTACGTGGGCGACGCCGCCCTGGCGGAGGAGCTGGCCCAGGAGGCCCTGATCCGCCTGTGCCAGCACTGGCCCCGGGTGCGGATGATGGAGCGGCCCGGTGGATGGCTTACCCAGGTGGCGCTGAACCTGGCCCGGTCGTCGTGGCGGCGTCGAGCCGCTGAACGGCGGGCGCTCGCCCGGCTGGGCCCGCCGGTGGAGGATGCTCTCGATCCCGACGTGGCCACGACAATCGCCGTGCGCCGGGCCGTCGCCGCCCTGCCCGAGCGCCAGCGCCGGGCCCTGGTGCTGCGCTACTACGCCCGTTGTTCGGTCGCCGAGGTAGCGGCGGAGATGGACTGCGCCGAGGGAACGGTGAAGTCGCTCACCCACAAGGCCATCGCTGCCCTGCGCCGCCCTCCCGGCCTGCTGTCGGACCATCTCGAGGAGGAGATCACCAGTGCCTAGGATCGCTGAGCTTCTGGCGGCCACGACCCCCCGCCGGCCCCCGGCATTCGACGTGGCCGACCTGGTCCGACGGGGTCGACGGCGGCGTCGGCGGGCCCAGCTCGGGACGGGGATGGGCGCCGTGGCCCTGGCCGTGGCCGTGGCCGCCGTGGCCGGGCTCGGCCCGGTGGCTCCCGGCGACCAGGGCCAGGTCGTAGGCACCCGCCCACCCATCGGTGAGGTGGCCCAGGCCTTCGCCGCCGCCGAGGGCCCGATCGGCACCTGGAAGCCGCTGGCCGACCCCCCCTTCTCGCCCCGAATGAGTGCGTTCACCGCCACTGCTTCCGATGGTCGGGTGGTGGTGTGGGGCGGGAGCTCCAGCGCTGACGGGGGTGGCACCGCAGGCGGCGGGACCCTCACTGACGGCGGCGTGTACGACGTGGAGAATGAGTCCTGGGAGGCCATCCCCCCTGCCCCCCTCCCGTCGGGCACCTCGTTCCACTGGACCCAGCTCACCGAGGACCGCCTGATGGTCCTCGCCAGCCCCGACGTGGTCGGGGGCGGTGGCAGCCAGACGGCCCGCTCGCCGCTCGTGGGCGCCGTCTATGACCTGGCCTCGGGGGAGTGGACCGAAATCGAGTCGCCGCCGACGATCACGCTCCCGGTCGAAGGCGTGGCCTGGACGGGCGAGGTGTTGGCCCTGGCGCGGTTCGAGTCGGGAGCTCGCTTCGACGTCGAGGCGGAGTTCGTCGAACCGGTCGTCGAGCGCTGGTCGCTCCACTCCGGCGAGTGGGAGAGGGGGGCTACGCCACCGCTGTCTCAACGCTACGGTCCGGCGGTTGCCTTCGACGGTGAGCGCTTGGGAGTGTGGGGAGGCGCCGCCCAAGACCTGGCCCATGACGGGCGCTCGACAACGGCGGATCTCGTGGGCGACGGGGCCATCTACGACGTCGCCGCTGACCGTTGGGAGTCGATGCCTGTCAGCCCGCTTCAGCCGATGATGCAAGGCGAAGCCGTGTGGCTCGACGCCGGGCTCACCATCGCTGGCGGGTTGGTCAACGCTGCCGAGTCGTCGATGGAGAGCGACATCACCGGTGAGCCGATCATCTCGGCCACCGGTGGCGCAGTCTTCGACACGATCTCCCAGCGCTGGTCCCGCCTGCCGGAGCCGCCCCACCGTCGCTCGGACCTCAGCCAAGGCACCTTCCGAATCAAGGTGTCCGAGGGCTTCCTCACCGCCACCGACCTCCGCGGCAGTAGCCCCAGGCCCACCTTGTACTACGACCAGATCACCCGATCCTGGCTCCTGGCACCGTTCTCCGACCTCCACAGCATCGACGGCACCCTCGTGGCCACCACCCGCTCCCCCGACAACCCCGGCGACGAGTCCTTCCAGGTCCAGGTGTTGGCCGGCAGTGCGTGGGAGCCGGCCACCGAGGCCGACTTCGTCAACCGAATGGACGCCGGGGTGGCGGTGGTGGGCCAGGACCTGTTTGTAGTCGGCGGCGCTCAGGGCTCGGACCTACAGGTCACCGGCGACGCCTGGCTCCTGAGCTTCGACAGCTGACGCTCCGC
>JAUJLZ010000360.1 GCA_030447125.1 Acidimicrobiales bacterium | reverse complement strand
TGCTTGAGGGCGTCGAGGTGGTAGGGCAGGGTGACGGCCTCGAGCTCGGCCACCAGCCAGTCCGGCCCCACCAGGTAGCCGAGGCGGGCGGCGGCCATCGACCACGTCTTGGACAGGGTGCGGGTGACCACCAGCGGCCGCTCGTCGTCGACCAGGGCCAGCGCCGACCACCGGCTGAACTGACCGTAGGCCTCGTCGACGACGACCAGGCCGTCAGCCAGGTCGGCCACCTCGGACACCACCTCGGGGTCGTCGACCATCCCCGTGGGGTTGTTGGGCGAGCACAAGAAGGTGATGGCCGGTGCCGCCTCCGCCTGCACCCCACGCACCTCGTCGAGGTCGATGGCCAGGGTGGGGCCACGAGCGCCGACAACCACACCGGTACTGGTGATGGAGGGGATGTGGCTGTGCAGCCGGTAGGTGGGCTCGAACACCGCCACTCGGCGCCCGGGGCCCCCGTAGGCCAGGCACAGGGCCTGGATGACCTCGTTCGAGCCGTTGGCCGCGTACACCTGCTCGGGTTGGACCCCGTGGTGGGTGGCGATGGCCTGGCGCAGGGCCAGAGCGTGGCGGTCGGGATAGCGGTGCCAGTCGATGGTCGCCACCTCGGCCGCCAGCGCCTCCGCCCAAGCCCCCGGCGGGGGGAAGGGTGACTCGTTGGTGTTGAGGCGCACGCCGACCTGCACCTGGGGCGAGTGGTAGCCCTCCAGAGCAGCCAGGTCGGGACGCAGGGGCGGCCGGGGCCGGGGTCGGGGTCGGGAGACCACCGCACTCACGACGTCACCCGTCGGCCCGCAAACGGACCGAGGCGGCATGGGCGGCCAGGCCCTCGGCTTCGGCGATGGCGGCCACGTGGGGGGCGGCGGCCACCAGGGCGTCGCGGTCGAGGGTGATGACGTGGATGTGCTTGACGAAGTCGTCGACCCGAAGGGCGCTGGAGAAGCGGGCCGATCCGAACGTGGGCAGCACGTGGCTGGGCCCCGCGTAGTAGTCGCCCACCGAGGCTGGCGCCCACGGGCCGCAGAACACGGCCCCGGCATTGCTGACCAGGGGCAACAGGGACTCGGGATCGGCCACCATGAGCTCGAGGTGCTCGGGGGCGATCATGTTGGCCACGGCCATGGCCTGCTCGGGACCCTCGACCACCACGGCGTAGCCGCCCTCGGCCAGGGTCGACTCGATGTGGGCCCGGCGCGGGGAGGCGGCGACCAGATCGGACACCGAGGCGCACACGGCGTCGGCCACGGCCTCGTCCCAGGTGACCAGCCAGGCCAGGCCGTCGGGCCCGTGCTCGGCCTGGACGACCACGTCGACCGCGGCCCACTCGACGGGCGTGGATGCGTCGGCCACCACCACCACCTCCGACGGTCCGGCGAAGGCTGAGGGGACGCCGACCACGCCGGTGGCGGCCACCTCCCGCTTGGCCTGGGCCACGCGGTTGCTGCCGGGACCGACGATGACGTCGACGGCGGGGATGCTCTCGGTGCCGTAGGCCAGGGCGGCGATGGCCTGCGCCCCCCCGATGCGGTAGACCTCGTCGACCCCGGCCAGCGCCGCGGCAGCCAGGATGCCGGGCGCCACGGTTCCGTCGGGGCCCGGGGGCGAGCACAGCGCCACTCCGGGCACACCGGCCACCTTGGCCGGCACCGCCGTCATGAGCACCGTGGAGATGAGCGGGGCCAGGGCGCTGGGGACGTAGAGGCCCACCCGCTCGACCGGCCGGCGCAGCTCCGAGACGGTGATGCCGTCGCGCTTGTGGTCGACCTCGGCGCCGACCTGGGCCTCGTGGTGGTCACGGATGTTGGCCTGCGCCGCCTCCAGCGCCACTCGCAGCCCGGGGTCGAGGCTGGCCAGGGCGGCGTCGATCTCGCTGCCGGGCACGGCCAGCTCGTCGATGGCCACCCCGTCGAAGCGCTCGGTCAGCTCCCGCACGGCGGCGTCGCCCCGCTCGCGTACCTGGGCCAGGATGGCCTGGACCTCGGCGACGGGCGGCTCAGTGGCCGCCTTGGGTCGGGGCAACCCCCGGAGATCGTGGCCGCGCAGATCGAGCCGCTTGAGCATAGGGACGGCGAGCCTACCGGCCGGCCTCCATGACCCTGAAGACGTTTCTCGGGTAGACCGGGCTCATGAACGCCGGACCCCAGCTCTCCTCGGTGGCCACCGCCCTGACCGAGCTCACCCGCCGGGTCACGGAGCTGGCCGAGGAGCTGGCCCGATCGGAGCGCGACGACCTGGCCGGCGAGCTGTTCGAGGCCGAGCGGGCCCTGCTCACCGCCGGGCGCCGCCTGGCCAAGGTCGTCGACCAGCTGGCCTGA
>JAUJLZ010000359.1 GCA_030447125.1 Acidimicrobiales bacterium | reverse complement strand
GGCCGCACCACGGCACGACGACGACCACCTCGGCGGCCAGGCGTTCGGCGATGGGTCGCAGGAACCCGGGGCTGGTGGCGCCATGAGCGAGCGCGGCGGTGTTTCCCGGCTGGAACGGCTCCCACTTGTAGCCGCGGGCAGGACCGTGACTGGGACGATCGGGCTCGCGCATCGTTTCGCCCATCAGGGGGCCTCCTCGAAGTTCTTCGGCCGGTCGGTTCTCGGGATTCGCGGGGATCTCAGCAATCGCGGGTCTGCCACGGCCCTCGAATGTCGTGGTGCTCGCCGAGACTCGACCACCAGATGAAGTGCATGAGCGCCGCGTCGGACCAGCGTCAGACGGACACCCCCTGCCTCGCCACACCGGCGACCCAGGCTGGCGCGGACTGCCCGGACCTCCTCCCGGCAGGGTCTGGGCCCATGGACCCCACTACGTGGGGTCCCATGGTCCCCATTGACCGGGGAGGGTGGTCCCCGGTGGTCCCCGCAGTGGTCCCGGTGCTGGTCAGGGCGCATTTCGGTGGGGGTGGTCCCGGGGGTGGTCCCCGCGAGGGTGGTCCCCGCCTTTTGGGCAGTGGTCCCCGAACGAGAACGAGTGAGAACCGGGGTCATCTCGGCTCCTCGGGACGGGCCCGGCGAAAGCGCTGGGCGGCGGCGACCACCTCGTTGCGCACGCCTCCCCGACCGTCCTCCCGCAGACGCCTGCCTGCCACCCGCCGGCTCTCCTCGGCTCCCACCCCGAGGGCGTCGAGCCGGCGCGCGGCCTCCGACGTGCCCGCCGGCCACGAGTCGCCGGTTCGCACGTGGCGCAGCGGGTCGGTCTTTCGCAGGAGCTCCACCTTCTCCGGCACCCAGGCCATGCGGTGATGGGTGCAGGACAGGGTGAGCCCGGCCCCGTCAGCAGCGGCGAGGCGCCACACGACGTCGACGTCGTCGGCCTTGCCGGACGAACCGCGCTGGCCCTTGTCGATGTCCTTGCCGGCGTGGTCGAGACGTACCAGGGCAGCGCCGGCCCGCTTCACTTCGACACCGGTGTGGCGGAAGAAGGCCCGGTAGGTGTCGGCATCGTTCTCCTTGCCGGTCACCACCTGGGCCAGGGTGTCGACCACCACCAGCTCGGCCCCGTAGCCGGCCACCAGCTCGGCCACAGCTTCGCCTCCCTCGGCGTGGTCGAGAGGCGGCAGGTCGGGCAGCAGGTGGTAGTTCAGGTGGCTGAGGTCGTCGTCGGGCCCGTAGCCGAGGTCCTCGAGTCGCTCCCGGAGGTCGTCCCGGGTCATCTCCATGTCCAGGTACAGCACCGACCTGGGCGCTCCTGCGGCCTGGTCGAGCCACGGCCGCCCGCTCGCCAGTGCGGCCGCACCCTCGAGCATGAGCAAGCTCTTGCCGACCTTGGCCGGGGCGTAGAGAGCGTGGCCGCGACCTCTGGCCACGATGGGCTCGGCCAGCCAGTCCTCCTCGGACTGCTCGCTCGCCCACAGCTCGTCCCAGCTGACGCGCGACGGGCTCAGGTCGACGACCCAGCGCCGAGGCTTCGCCGACGTCGGAACGACCTCGTCGGGCTCATCGAGGCCGTCCCAGGGCTCGGGAGGCCGTGGTAGAGCACGGGGCTCGATCACGAAGCCAGCGACTCGGGTCCGGCCAGTACGCCCACTGCTTCGCCGGCGGCGACGACCAGGGCACGCTCGAGGGCCGTGACCGCATCGGCGAGGCTGGCGCCGGCCGCGAGGGCGTCGTGGACCTCGGCGACCTCGGCCAGCAGCCGCCGGCGAAGCGTGGCGTCGCGTACCCGGCCAGCCCATGAGCGCCTGGAGTCGGCCAGGACCGGCGCGGCCCTCCGCAGCTCCTCGGCCAAGGCGCACGGCACACCGGCGCTGCGTGCGATGGCTCGGGTGCGGGCCCCCTCCCAGGTGTACGGCAGAGCGCAGGTCAAAGACGCGCGCCACAGGCGCCGGTAGTCACCATTGGTGAAGTCAGCTGGGACCAGGCCGACGGCGTAGCGCGCCGCCTGGGGACTGTCGATAGCGCACCCGACGACCACCCCCTCGGCGTCGACGTCGGCCGGGAGACGAAGCCGGCAGTTACCCTGGGCCACGACCGACCTCGGTGCCCATCGATCCGGTCAGCGAGCCCCCGCTCCCCGGCGGGGGCTCCTCGCGTTCGGGGACCTGGCCCGCTGAGTGGCGGCACGGGCTCACGAACCCGACCGCCGCTCGTCTAGGGCCACCACGGGTGCGCGCACCGCCTCGTCGGCACCGACCTCCTCGCCGGGCGGCGTGCCATTGGGGTCCAGGCCGAGGAGGCCCCAGATAGCGGCGGTCGGGAC